>DATATO010000209.1:0-14124 GCA_036268755.1 Mycobacteriales bacterium
GCGGCCCGGGGGCCGCGTGCCCCGGCGCCCCGTGATAGGAGGCAAGGACCGGCACATACCGGCGGCCAGCCGCCAAACGCAGCCTCGAGTAGAGGCCGAAATCACGTTCGGTAACCGGCTCATGCCGGGTAGGCTGCTTCCGTCATGATTACTACAGCTGCGCAGCTCCTCGAGTTGGCTCGCAGCGAAGTGGCCGAAATAACCCCGTCGGGGCGGGAGCCCCATCGCCGCCTGATCGACGTTCGAGAACAGCACGAATACGACGCAGGGCACATTCCCGGGGCTACACATATGAGCCGCGGTCTCCTCGAAACGCTCGTCGAACAGCACATTCCCGATCGCGGCGTGCCGCTCACCTTGTACTGCGCCGCCGGAACCCGGTCGCTGCTAGCCGCAAAAACCCTCCGAGACATGGGCTATACGGACGTTGTCACCATGTCGGGTGGGTTCGATGACTGGGCCCTGCGGGGCCTGCCAGTCGTGACGGCCGTGGCAGACGGCCTGACCACAGCGCAACGGGCACGCTATGCCAGGCACCTGCAGCTACCCGAGGTGGGCGAGGCCGGACAGCTGAGACTCCTGGCTGCCCGGGTGCTGGTCATCGGCGCGGGCGGCCTGGGCAGCCCGGCGGCGCTGTATCTCGCGGCGGCGGGAGTGGGGACAATCGGCGTCTCGGATTTCGACACCGTGGATGTCAGTAATCTGCAACGTCAGATTGTGCACAACGAGACGCGGGTGGGCATCGCGAAAACCGATTCGGCGCGCGCGACCCTGAATGCCCTGAACTCCGAGGTGCGTGTACGGACGCATCCCGAGCCGCTAAACAGCGAAAACTGTGCGGAATTATTTGCCGACTACGACATCATCGTCAACGGGTGCGACAACTTCGCCACCCGCTACCTGGCCAACGACGTCGCGATATTCGGTAGAAAGCCGCTGGTCGATGGAAGCGTGAACCGTTTCACCGGCGAGGTGACGGTGGTAGCTCCGGGCACGAGCGCGTGCTACCGCTGCCGATACCCCGAGCCGCCGGACCCAGCGGACGCGCCGTCGTGTTCGGAGGCGGGAGTGTTAGGAGTGTTGCCGGGCATCATAGGCAGCATCCAGGCCGTGGAGACGATCAAGCTCATCCTCGACCGAGGAACATCGCTGGCCGGTCGCCTACTGCGGCTCGAGGCCCTGACCATGACCTTCACTGAGTACTCGGTGCCACGCGATCCGGCATGCCCGGTCTGCGGCGACGCCCCGAGCGTCACCGCCCCCATCGACTACGTCGGATTCTGTACCGGAACGATGGCATGAGCGATGTCGTCATAGTCGGTGCCGGACTCATCGGGCTCACCGCGGCATGGCGGACGGCACAGGCCGGCGCAACGGTCACCCTTCTAGACGCCGATTCGGAGCGGGCCGCGTCCCGAGTGGCCGCCGGGATGCTCGCGCCCATCAGCGAACTGAACTACGGCGAGGCCGCGCTGTTTCGGCTGGGAACGGTGGCGTCCCGCGGGTATCCCGACTTCGTTGCCGAGCTCATGAACATCAGCGGTATCGACGTGGACTACCGTCAGCGCGGAACCGTGAGCGTGGCGTTGGACAACGACGACCATCGCGCCCTGGCCGAGATATTCGACTACGCCGCGTTACAGGGTGCAAAGGTGCACAAGCTGCGCGGTCGTGACTGCCGCCGGCACGAACCGGGGCTCAGCCCCAAAGTTCGGGGCGGGTGGCTCGTGGAGACCGATCACCAGGTCGATCCGCGACGACTGCTGCGATCGCTGGAGGTCGCCGCACAGCGCGCGGGGGTACGCCGCCGGACGGCAAGCGCCGCGCGGCTGCATAGCCGTCATCATCGCGTCACCGGCATCGAGACCGAGTCTGGAGACCTGCTGAACACCGACGCCGTGGTCATAGCGGCGGGCTGCTGGTCAACCCGGATCGAGGGCGTGCCGCCTTCCGCTCGCCCGCCGGTAAGGCCGATAAAGGGGCAACTGCTGCGGTTGCGGGCGCCCACCGACTTTCCGATGCTGAACCACACAGTGCGGGGCCTCGTCCACGGCGTGCCGGTGTATTTGGTGCCCCGAAGCGACGGTGAACTCGTTCTCGGCGCCACCAGCGAGGAGCAGGGTTTCGACCGCCGAATTACGCTCGAAGCGATATATTCACTGGTCAGAGACGCCAGGTTACTGTTTCCCGGCGTGACGGAGCTGGAGCTGGTCGAGATATCCGCCGGCCTTCGGCCGGGTTCACCGGATAACGCACCGATCGTCGGAGAGCGGGGACCGCGGGGATTGTGGTGGGCGACCGGCCACTACCGCAACGGCGCCTTGCTGGCCCCGGCCACCGGCGCGGCGATAGCACGGATGCTGCGCGGCGGGACCACACCGGATGAGTTCGCCGCCTTCTCACCCGACCGATTCTCGGCGGCCGCCGAAACCTTGGGAGTGTGACCGCATGCAGATAGTCGTCAATGGGGCGCCGACGGAACTGGCCGATGCGACCACCGTCGACCAGCTAGTCTCAAACGTCGCTAAACGCCCCCAGGGCATCGCGGTGGCGGTGAATCGTTCCATTATCCCCCGCAGCCAATGGCGGGACACACAGCTGCGTGATCACGACCAGGTCGAGGTGCTCACCGCGGCACCGGGAGGGTAGGGGCATGACCGACCACACCAACGCCGATCCGTTCACTATCGCCGGACAGGGCTTCGACTCGCGGCTCATCTTGGGCACCGGCGGTGTCGCCAGCATGGACGCACTCCGCGCCGCGCTGAAGACCTCAGGCACCCAGTTGGCGACCGTGGCACTGCGCCGGGTTTCGCCGGCCACTCAAGGATCGCTACTGGACATCATTCGCGAATCGGGCGCCCAGGTGCTCCCGAACACCGCCGGCTGTTTCACCAGCGCCGAGGCCATACTGACTGCTCGGCTGGCACGCGAGGCGCTTGGAACTTCCTGGGTAAAACTCGAGGTGATCGGCGATGAACGCACCCTACTCCCCGATCCCGTGGAGCTGTTGGACGCTGCGGAGACGCTGATCGACGACGGATTCACGGTGCTGCCCTATACAAATGACGATCCGATTCTCGCCGCGCGCCTGGAGGGCCTCGGTTGCGCGGCGGTCATGCCGCTGGGCGCACCAATCGGCACCGGGCTAGGTATTCGGAACCCGCACAACATCGAGCTGATCGTGGACCGGGCGGAGGTACCGGTCATTTTGGACGCGGGGATCGGCACTGCGTCGGATGCGGCGCTGGCGATGGAGCTCGGCTGCTCGGCGGTGCTGTTGGCCACCGCGGTGACCCGTGCGACGGATCCGGCCGCGATGGCAGAAGCCATGCGCTGGGGCGTCATTGCGGGTCGGCTGGCACGGCGTGCAGGCCGCATACCCAAGCGCTACCACGCCCAAGCCTCCTCGGGCCAAGCAGATCTTTGGATCGAGGACTGACACAACCGCTCGATCAGAGGTCTGGGTTAAGGTATTGCCGCAGCTTGTCGATGAGGGGAGCATCGACCGGCAGCCAGGGAACAGTGCCGAGCTCATGCGAGGCAAGCCAGCGCAGCTCGAGGTGATCGATTGCACGCGGCGTTCCGGATGCGATGCGAGCCAGCCACACCCGGAGTATCGCCCGACCCTCGATGATGGGGATGTCCTCGCCGAACCGCTCACCGAGTTCGACGGTCACGTCCAACTCTTCCTTACACTCCCGAATAAGGGCGTCCTCGTCGCGTTCGCCCGGCTCGACCTTTCCGCCCGGGAACTCCCACATGCCTGCGGTACGGGGCGGCCGCGCTCGCTGCGCGGCTAGCAACCTGCTGGCGTCATCGATGATCGCCGCCGCAACCACCGTGATCTGGTCACTCACGGTGAAACTCGTTTTGAACGGTGGCTAGGTCGTGCTTGAGCAGGGCCTCGGTCGCGTTGGCGGCATCGTCGATAGGCCCCGCTATGTCTATCCGCTCCTTGGCCGAGAACTCGGCCAGAACGTAGTCCACCCCGGACTGCCTCCCGGACGGACGACCTATCCCACAACGAACCCGCAGGTAATCCCTGCTGCTCATCGACCCAGAGATAGATCGTAAACCGTTGTGGCCGGCCTCGCCGCCACCGCGCTTCACCCGGATGACGCCGAACGGCAGGTCCAGTTCGTCGTGTACGACGATGATCCGCTCGATCGGAACCTTGTAAAAGGCCGCGGCGGCGGCAACTGCGGAACCAGACCGATTCATGAACACCATGGGTTTGATCAGCACGACCCTTCTCGCGTCGAGGTCACCCGGGGGACCCCCCAGGCGACCTTCGGCGAGTTGCATAGCGGCGCCCTGCGCGGAACGCCGCTGCGCAAGCTTCACCCCGGCGCGATCCACCAACTCGTCGATCACCAGAAATCCGACGTTGTGTCGAGTCAGCTCGTACTGCGGGCCCGGATTCCCCAGCCCCACAATCAGATGCACCGGGTTATCAGTCATGACAATTAGGCGGCGTTCTCGGCGGGGGTCGCCTCGGCCTCGGTTTCCGTGCCGGCCTGCGACTCCGTCGGCTCGATACCGGCTTCCATCTCGGCGGCGGTCGGGGCGGCCAGGATGTTCACCACCACTGCGCCGGGGTCGGTGATCAGGACGGAGCCGGGCGGCAACGCGATGCTCGAGGCGAGCACGTGGTCACCGACGTTCAGCCCGTCCAGGTTGACCTCGACCGACTCCGGCAGATGCGTGGCCTCGGCCTCGATGGCCAGCGTGGTCAGCTCCTGATTGAGCAGGCTTCCCTTGACGGCCTCACCGGTCAGCACGACGGGAACCTCGACCTCGACCTTTTCGCCGCGGCGAACCACGAGCAGGTCAACGTGGTTGATGATGCGCTTGATCGGATCGCGCTGAATCGCCTTGGTCAGGGCGAGCGAACGCTTGCCCTTGATGTCGAGCGCCAGCAGGGCGTTAATGCCACCCTTGATGACACGGCCGTACTCGCGGGCGTCGAGCTCGAGGTGCTGCGGATCATGACCGTGGCCGTACAAAACGGCGGGAATCTTCCCTGCTCGACGGGCTCGGCGAGCGGCGCCCTTTCCCATTTCTTCACGCGGCTGTGCGGCTACGCGGGCCTCAGACATTTGAAACTCCCTCACGATGACTACTCGAATGTGAGTCGCCGGCTCGTGAGCTCAGATTGCGCATCGGGTGCGCACCTGTCGATGACGGAGTAAGGCTCCCTCGCCAGGCAACAATTAGATGGTACTACTGAACTAAACGTTACTAACGTCAGCCCGAAAGTAGCCTGTATTGCAGGCCATGGGGCTGTACCAGCGAGGCTACTTTCGTTCTGATTAGTAAATCCCGAGGCAGTCCTCGAGCTGGGACCAGTTATGGAAACCTGAGAACATGGGAACACTTTCGCCACCGCAGCTTCTTCCTATTCGGGTCGCCACCCTCAAGGACGCAAGGCTGCTGCACGAGTTGGCCGCACAGGCGCTGTATGAGATCGACGGCATCAACTATGACGTCGACACCTACGAGACCTTCCGCAACGTTTTCGCTCACGGCGACGCCGCGGGCGCATGCCGAATCATTGTGGCTCACGAGCGCGGGAAACCCCAATCGCTCGTGGCCAGCGGGGCTGCCTGGATCCATCAGATCCTGCCGGCCGCGTGGCTGCCGAACGGCAAACTCGGCTACCTGCAATGGTTCTACACTGCGCCGGCTTGGCGAGGCCGCGGGATCGCGCACGCTATTGGAGAACAGCTCATTGCCTGGCTAGGCCAGGCGGGTTGCACCCGGGTGCAGCTTCACGCCATCGACAAGGCTGCCCCGGTGTATCGCCGGCTCGGTTTCGAGCCCACCCTGCATGAAAACTTCTGGTTGAAGCTGCCAACCTCGCCCACGACTCGGTAGAGCTATGTCCACATCCGCGTCGCTACCGAAAACGACAGTTCGCCTCGCGACGACAGCCGACTTCGATCGCCTCCATGATCTCGCCGTTCAGCTTCACCATGAAGTGGAACATTCTGGAGCCGACGAGGGTCTCCGCGGCCCGTCTCGAGAGATATTTATGCAGAGCCTGAGGTCGGACGCGTGCCGCACGCTCGTCGCCCATCCGATCGGCGAACCGGATGGGCTGGTTGCCTGCGGCGCGGCGTGGATCCATCAGATCACGCCTGCGCTATGGCTTCCGAGCGGGAAGATGGGCTACCTACAGGGCTTCTATACCGTGCCCAGCTGGCGGGGCCGCGGAATCTCCCGTGGCATCGTGGAACAACTACTGGCATGGCTGACGGAGGCGGGATGCACTCAAGCGCACCTACACGCCGTCACTACCGCGGCACCGCTGTATCAGCGGCTTGGATTCGTTCCGGCACGAAACAGCAACCTCTGGCTGAAGCTACCGCAAGACGAGACGGCCGCTAGCTAACCCCGCCGAACAGCCCGGTAACCGAACCGTCGTTGAAGACCTCGAAGATGGCCCGGGCAAGAAGCGGCGCGATGGAGAGGACGGTGAGTTTGTCCAGCCGCTTTTCCGTCGGGATCGGCAGAGTGTTGGTGAGTACGACCTCGGAGATGCGACTGTTCTTGAGCCGCTCCGTCGCAGGGTCGGACAACACACCGTGTGTGGCGGCCACAATGACGTCGGCGGCGCCGCTCCTCTCGAGCACCTCGGCGGCCTTGCAGATCGTTCCGCCGGTGTCGATCATGTCGTCGACCAGCACACATACCCGGCCCTCGACGTCGCCGACGGCCCGGTTGGCGACGACCTGATTGGGCACCTTCGGGTCGCGGGTCTTGTGAATGAACGCCAGCGGCACGCCGCCCAACATGTCCGCCCAGCGCTCAGCGACCCGAACCCGGCCGGAGTCTGGCGCGACCACGGTGAGCGGACGGCCGGAATAATTGGTGGAGACGTGCTCGGCCAGTAACCGCATGGCGAACAGGTGATCCACTGGGCCGTCGAAGAAGCCCTGAATCTGGGCCGTGTGCAGGTCCACCGTGAGGATGCGGTTGGCGCCGGCACATTTGAGAAGATCAGCAACCAGCCGAGCGGAAATCGGTTCGCGGCCTCGATGCTTTTTGTCCTGTCGGGCGTAGGGATAGAACGGCAGGACGACCGTGATGCGCTTCGCCGAGCCCCGCTTGAGCGCGTCTATCATCAGCAGCGTTTCCATCATCCATTCGTTGATGGGCGCCGTCATGCTCTGGACGAGAAAGGCGTCACAGCCGCGCACCGACTCCTTGTAACGAACGTAGATCTCGCCGCTGGCGAAGTCGTGCATAGTAGCGGGCGTTATCTCTGTGCCGAGAATCGCCGCCATCTCGTCGGCGATTTCCGGATACGCTCGCCCCGAGAAAAGCATGAGGTTTTTGCGGGTATCTCCGTGAAGCGTCATGCGCTGGTCTCCTTGGGGTGATCGGCTTCGGAGTGGTCGGCGTTGGCCTGCTGTGCGGCGTTGGCGGCGGCAGTGCCGGCTCGGCGCCGAAACACCCATCCGGCGATATTGCGTTGGGTGGCGCGGGCCACGCCCAACGCACCGGCCGGAACGTCCGAGGTGATAACCGAGCCGGCAGCGGTATAGGCGCCGTCGCCGATGGTCACCGGCGCGACGAACAGCGTGCTACTTCCGGTGCGGCAGTGCCGACCGATGGTCGTGCGATGCTTGCTCACGCCGTCGTAGTTGACGACCACGCTTGAGGCGCCGATATTGGTGCCCTCGCCGATCGTGGCGTCGCCGATGTAGGACAGGTGGGGAACTTTGGCCTCGGGGCCGAGCTCGGAGTTCTTAACCTCGACGTAGGCGCCCACCTTGACGCCCCGACCTAGGCTGGTGCCCGGCCGCAGATAGGCGAAGGGGCCGACCGTGCAATCGGCGGCGAGCCGGGCCGACTCAGCATGGGAGCGGACCACATTGGAGTTGGGGCCAACGGAAGTGTCGACGAGCGTCGTATCCGGGCCGACGCGGGCGCCGCTCTCAATGACAGTGTTGCCGTACAGCTGCACATTGGGGGCGATCACCGTGTCCGGGGCAAGGCGCGCTGTGACGTCCAACCAGACGGTGCTGGGGTCGATCATCGTCACGCCGCGCCGCATCCACTCCGTCGTCAACCGATCCCGCAGCAATGCGCGGAGCGTGGATAATTCGGCATGATCGTTGCAGCCGAGCGCCTCGCGGTAGTCGTCAATGCGGTATGCCTGTACCGTGCGGCGATGCGGCGCCTCCTTGCGGAGCAGCGCGATGACGTCGGTGAGGTACTGCTGCCCCTGGTCATTGTTCGTCGACAGCATCGGCAGCGCGTGCGCCAGTGCCGCCGCGTCGAACACGAACACCCCGGTGTTGACCTCGGTGATGGCGCGCTGGGTGGCCGTGGCGTCGCGGTGTTCGACGATCTCGGCCAACTCGCCGTCGCCGTCTCGAAGGATCCGCCCCATTCCGACGGGATCGGGGAGCACCGAGGTTCCGACGGTCGCCGAGGCCCCGGTCTCGATATGGTGCGCGATCAGTTGCCGCAGGGTCTGCGCGCGCAGCAGCGGGGTGTCCCCATTGAGCACGAGAATCGCATCACCGGCGCCAAGGCTGTGCTCGGACAATGCGGCGAGCGCCGTGGCGACCGCGTGACCGGTTCCATGCTGTTGCGCCTGGTGAACGGTGACAACGGCATTCCGGGTCTCTAAGTCGAGCTCCGCGGCTACCTCGGTGAGAAGGTGTTCACCCACCCGCTCGGCCTGATGGCCCACAACCACCGCGAAGTGTTCCGGCCGTAGCGCCGCGGCGGCGTGCACTACATGACCGAGCAGGGAACGGCCGGCTAGCTCATGCAGCACTTTTGGGAGGGACGATCGCATCCGCGTTCCCTCGCCTGCGGCGAGCACAACAACGGCGGCAGGACGGGTGTGGCTCACGAACAGCTCCCTCGCGAAACGCACGTCACAGGGTTAGGGACTCCGATGGAGTCAGCCACAATGACATGGGTGACAGATAAGGCTGACTATGCGCAATGATTCGCCTGGCTCAGCATGGTCCACGACGCAGACATAGGTTGCAGATAAACGAATTCCCAATTGTCGTAACTTCCACGTACCGGAGACTCCAACCGATACGTACGTCCGCTCGGCCGCCAGGACTCGAACCTGAACTAGCGACACCAAAGGACGCTGTGCTGCCGATTACACCACGGCCGATTGACGCGAATTCATTGTCTCATGGGACGGGACACGGCTCGCTAAGAGCCTGTGGCATGTTCAGGCCCTCCAGTAATGTGTATCCCCAACGGGGGCTCAACAGACTTTGTGGCGAAAAAGTAATGCCAGACCCTTGCGTAACCTACGGGGGCGTAGGTTACGGTTGCGTATACGTAACCTACGGTGCCGTAATAAAGGAGATCTACGTGACACCTCCGCCGCCAGTCAGCGCCACGCTCACGCGTCCGCAACCGGACGACGAGAGCTTGGACGCTTCGACGAAAAGAATTGGGCCTAAACCGATCATCAGTGGGCGCAAGACTATCGTCCCGCACATCGCGCTCTGCTTCTTCGTCATTTCCCCCCTGGTGGCCGTGGCCGCGGCGGTTCCGGTCGCCTGGATATGGGGCCTGCTGGGTTGGCACGACATTGCGATAGCCGCCGTCTTTTACATCTTCGCCGGTCTCGGCGTCACGATCGGTTACCACCGTCATCTCACGCATGGCGCCTTCAAGGCCAAGCCGTGGCTGCGGATGACGCTCGCCGTCGCCGGGTGCATGGGCATCGAGGGTTCCCCCACCGGGTGGGTGGCGGCACACCGGCGTCACCACCAGTTCTCCGACAAAGAGGGCGATCCTCACTCGCCGTGGCGATTCGGTGAAACTGTCGGCGGCCTCACCAAGGGGTTTTTGTTCGCCCACATGGGCTGGATGTTCGACCGCGAGGTTACCAACGAGGAGCGGTTCGCCCCCGATCTGTTGGCCGACAAAAAAATCCGCTTCGTCGACAAAATGCAGATCCCCATCGTCACGTTCTCGGTACTTGCTCCCGCCGTTATCGGCGGCTTATGGTCCATGTCCATCATGGGTGCGCTCACCGCGCTCCTCTGGGCGGGCTTCGTTCGGATTGCGGTACTACACCACACCACCTGGTCCATCAACTCGGTCTGCCACATGGTGGGAGAGCGCCCGTTCAAGTCCAACGACAAGGCGGCCAATTTCTGGCCGCTGGCGATTCTGAGTTTCGGCGAGTCCTGGCACAACTCACACCACGCGGACCCCACGTGCGCGCGGCACGGCGTGGAGCGCGGCCAAATCGACATCTCCGCCAGAGTCATCTGGCTGTTCGAAAAGTTCGGCTGGGTCTACAACGTCAAGTGGCCGAAGCAGGAACGCTTTGATTCCAAGCGAGTCGTGACCTCGTAGGCGCAAGGCCTGTGGGCGGAGATCGAAGCTGCCCACAGGCCTCACCATAAACGTCTTCGGGGCACAAGATTGGGCATAGAAAGCATGGGGCTTCCGCAAGCAATTCGGCCTAGCATTAGGCGATCGTGAGGACCGATGGAACGAAACGACAATCACGCATGAGAATGACCGGGACCCAGCGGCGAGAGCAACTGCTCGACGTGGGACGTCATCTATTCGCCGAGCGGGGCTTCGAGGGAGCCTCCATTGAAGAGGTTGCCAGCCGGGCCGACGTCAGCAAGCCGATCGTCTACGAGCACTTCGGTGGAAAAGAGGGCCTGTTCGCGGTCGTGGTGGACCGCGAAATGCAGGAACTACTCGAACGAATAACATCGGCGCTGACCGGTGACCATCCCCGCGAGCTGCTAGAGCAGGCCGCCCTGGCGCTGCTGAGTTATATCGAGTCCAACTCGGACGGCTTCAGGATCCTGCTGCGCGATTCGCCGATCCCCAGTACCAACGGCCATTTCTCCAGCCTGATCAGCGACATCGCGACCAAGGTGGAACACATCCTGGCCGATGAGTTCAAATCGCGAGGCCTCGACCCTAAGCTTGCCGGCCTCTACTCGCAGTCGCTGGTAGGCATGGTCGTCTTCAGCGGGCAATGGTGGCTGGAGGTGCAAAAGCCCAAGAAGCAAGAGGTGGCAGCGCACCTAATCAACCTTGCGTGGAATGGCCTGTCCGGGCTCAAGACCAAGCCGAACCTGCGCATCGAGCAGAAGAAGGCCGCCTAGCCTTCCAGTGCGGCAAGCTTCTCGGGTGTATCGCGTTGTGCGACTGACTTATCCGTCGCGCTGTACAGGCCGGCGGTAATGAGCGCCATGCCGAGCGCATAGGCCACGTTGACGTTGGTCACCGAAAATGCCAACACGTTGTTCGGCGTGCGCAGCAGCGCAAGCATGACGGTTCCCAGGACGAGCAGCGCGATCCCGACGGCGATATCGACTCGGACGTCGATGTTGCGTCCGAGCACCAGGCCTAGGAGCAGGATCGCTCCTATGACAGCCGACAACACGGCAAACGCAGGGTTGGTGGTCATCCCCCAGACCCGCTCAGCCTCCTGCGAAAAGAACGCCCGGTTTCTGGTCGCGAGGAAGCCGATGACACCGAAGACGATCAGGCCAAGCGAGATCAGCAGTACCAATGTGCGATACAAACCACGCAACGAATGATTAGCCGGCAAATGCGACATCTGCGGTTCTCTTTCTGCAACAGGTGACAGCGGCGCTACTGAGCAGTTCATTACTAAGTCAATTCGAAAGTAGCTATATTCCGCGTCACGAGGCTGTGCTTGTCTAGCGACTTTCGTTCTGATTAGTAAAGCCCACGAAGACTATAGGTAACAGCCGCTGGCCACCGGTATCGGGCTGCCGGTCTCGACGCCGGACCCGGCCAGCGCAACCCCGAGCCGCCCGATGAGTTCGACAGCGTGGGCGGCGTCGCGGGCGAGAAAGGCGCAGGTCGGTCCCGAGCCGCAGACGAGCGCCGCCAGCGCGCCGACGTCACGGCCGGCCGCAAGCAACAGGTCGAGTTCGGGTCGGAGCGACACCGCCGCAACTTCCAGGTCATTGGTCACCACTCCGGCGAGCCGTCTCGGTTTGCCGGAAAGCAGCGCCGCCACCACCGCCGCGATATCGGCCGGCGGGGTCGTCTCGCCGGATCCACGCCGCAGCCGAGCCAGCTCGGCGTACACCGCGGGAGTCGACAGTTGCTCCGCCGACGGCACTAACACCCAATGGAACTGCCCCTCGGCGGCCACCGATTCCAGTTGCTCGCCACGTCCGGTCGCCACCGCGATCCCGCCCCGAACACAGAACGGGACATCACTGCCCAGCTTGGCCCCGAGTGCCTCCAACACCTGTCCCGAAACATTCAACTGCCACAACCGGTTACAGGCAATCAGCGTCGCGGCCGCGTCGGCGCTGCCGCCGGCTAGGCCGGCGGCGACCGGGATGGTCTTGCGCACGGTGAGCGCGGCGTCGGGGGAAATCCCCACATGGTCGGCGAGCAGCTCGGCGGCGCGATAGGCCAGGTTGGACTCGTCGGCGAGGAGCCCTTCGGCGTAACGACCGGAGAGCCGGAGAACGAGCCCGTCCGCCGGCTCGGCCATCACCTCGTCATGCAACGAGAGACGGGAAAACACCGTCTGGAGCTCGTGGTAGCCGTCTTCACGCAGCCCACCGACGCGCAGGCACAGGTTGAGCTTGGCATAGGCCCGAACGACAACGGAGGCAACGGGTGCGTTCATCGGTCGGGTAATTGCGCAGCGATGCGCACGTAGTCGGAAAGCTCCAATGTTTCGCCCCTGGCGGTCGGGTCCACGCCGGCCTCCCGCAGTACCTGCTCGGTGCGGGACGAACCGCCGAACAGCACACCCAGCACTGCCCGGAGCATCTTGCGGCGCTGCGAAAAAGCGGTATCGATAACCCTGAAAACCTGCTCCCGTGACGGAGACATCCCTGGTATCTCGGGCGGATCTCGGCGAACGAACCGAACCAGCTCAGAATCCACGTTGGGAACCGGCCAGAACACCGACCTGGACACGGAGCCAACGCGACTGACTGCGGCGTACCAGGCAAGCTTCACAGTGGGAGCGCCGTAAATACGGCTTCCCGAGGCGGCGGCCAGGCGCTGCGCGACCTCGGCCTGCACCATGACAACACCATCGCGCAGGCTTGGCCGGCCCTCTAACAGCGTGAGCAAAACCGGGACAGCTACGTTGTAGGGCAGATTGGCAACAACCGACACGGGAGAACCCGTGAATTCCGGAAGCTGCAGCGGCTGCATGGCGTCGGCGTCGATGACGGTGAGCCGATCTAGCACGTCCGGAGCGAACTCGGCGACCGTGATCGGTAGTTGGGCGGCGAGTACCGAGTCGATCTCGACGGCAACTACTCTCGCACCGACCTCGAGCAGGCCGAGCGTGAGCGAACCCAGCCCCGGGCCAATTTCCAAAACCGTATCGTCCGCTTGGACACCGGCGGCCTGAACGGTGCGACGAATAGTGTTGGGGTCGTGCACGAAGTTCTGCCCCAGCATCTTGGTCGGCCGCTTGTTCAATCGAGAGAGCAGGGACCGGATATCCGAGCTGCCAAGCAGCCGGACACCTGAGGACGGAATGTCCGCAGTATCTACACCAGTCGAGTCGGCCACGCTAGCGATTGTTTCATGGCGGCCTACAGGAGACAGCACAAGCACCTGCCGGCAAGAAGCACGGGCACAGATTCTTATGTAGAAATCCCTCTATTGTGATGCGATGAACGTGAACGATAAAGTGCAATACCTTTTGGGAAATAGCCCCTATATGACGATTGCCTCTGCGGACGCTACCGGGAAGCCCTGGGCCTCTCCGGTCGTCTTCGGATATGACGAGAACTGCAATCTATACTGGGTTTCGGCTAAGGACGCCCGCCACTCGAGAAATATCGCGGCAAGACCCCAGGTCGGTATCGTCATCGTTGGTCCCCTATTTGACGGCAGCATAGATGGTATCTATTTCGATGCTGAAGCCCACGAGCTAAAAAGCAAGGCCGATATTGGTAAAGCAATCTTCGTGCTAGCTCAACGGAAGCAGGAACCTAAATTCACAGTGAAAGTTATAGAAGACGTCGCCGGAGAGGCAGCATGGCGGATATATGAAGCCGTCCCTTCAGAGATCACTAAACGTTCAGACACCGGGAAGCTAGTAAACGGCCAGTATGTCGCCACAAGGGAGCATGTCCAGTT
>DATATO010000210.1:0-7204 GCA_036268755.1 Mycobacteriales bacterium
CACCGCTACGAGGTCAACAACGCCTACCGCGACAAGCTCGCGGCGGTCGGACTGGAGATCTCCGGCACCTCGCCGAACGGGCAACTCACCGAGTTCATCGAGCTGGACCGCGAGCTGCACCCGTTCTTCGTCGCCACGCAGGGTCACCCGGAGTTCAAGTCGCGACCGACCAGGCCACACCCGCTGTTCGCCGCGCTGATCTCGGCCGCGCTGGACTACGCGGCGGCCGAGCGGCTGCCGGTGGAACTTTCGGCTCATGACGTCACCGTCTAGCGGCCCCGGTGCCCGAGTGCCTACTGCTCAGGTGCTCAGCAGCACCGAGCGGTTCCGGAATGGGTTCTTTCGGCTGGTGACCGACGAGGTGAGGTTGCCGGCGGCGGCGGCGGCGGACCGGGACGGCTCGACGGTGAGCCGGGACTATGTCTCCGATCACCTCGGCGCGGTAGCTGTCGTCGCCTATGACGAAGCGAGCGACGCCGTGGTGCTGGTGCGGCAGTATCGGCATCCGGTGCGCCGGGAGCTATGGGAGCTTCCGGCGGGACTGCTCGACGTGCCGGGGGAGTCGGCCCTGGACTGCGCCAAGCGGGAGCTCGCGGAGGAGGCGGATTTGGTCGCGGCCCGCTGGGACGTGCTGGTCGACCTGGTGGTAACGCCCGGTTCCAGCGACGAGGCCATCCGAATCTTCCTCGCGCGGGAGCTTTCCGACCTCCCGGAGAAGCTGCGGACGGAGCGCCTGGAGGAGGAGGCCGGGATGCTGATCGAGCGGGTGCCGCTCGCCGCCGCGGTCGGCCGGATCTTCTCAGGGGACATCGAGAACGCCGCCTGCGTGGCCGGCCTGTTGGCGTTGCAGAACACAAAGATGGCCATGTGGCCTCCGCTGCGCGCAGCGGAGGCCACATGGCCGGCCCGGCCCGGTCGGTAGCCCAGGCCGCAGAGCTAAGCCGGTCCTAGTTGGGACGCAGCGGCCGGCCTTCGCCGTCGGTTCCGCCGTTGACCAGGATCAGAATTCCGTCGATCAGAGTCCAGATACCGCCGCAGCCGAAGGTCACCACGGTCACGATCAGCTGGGTGACGCCCAGCCCGATGTGGCCCGCGTACATCCGTCCGATGCCCAGGCCCGGGACGATCTGCAGGATGCCGGTGATCAGCTTGCTCTTCTCTGAGTACGGCTGACCGGTTATCGGGTCGACGCCGTACGGAGCTCCGGGCGGGCCATATCCGGGCGGTGGCGGCGGTCCGTATCCAGGCGGCGGCGGCCCATACCCAGGCGGCGGGCCATACCCGGGGGGCGGCGGTGGTCCGTATCCGGGGGGCGGGCCACCCTGAAATTCGGGGGGCGGCGGCGGAGCTGCTCCCATAGGTCCCGCCGGAGGAGGCCCGCTGACGGGCGGCTGGCCTTCCGGCAAGGGTGGGCCAGATGACGGTCCGCCGGGTGGCGGTGGATTGTTGGTCATACTGGCGCAGCGTAGTACGGCGAGTCCAACCACGCATCTACCTGCTCGTAGGGTGTGTCTCTCCGCCAATCGGCAGCGCGTCCGAAGCTCACATGTCGAATCCTCCCCGCGCAGGGCACTCCCTCGCTAGACTGCGCTCGCCACACCAGTTGTCTGGCGTAGCACCGATGAGCAGGCATCCGTTTGCCCGGCATCACCGCCATCGGCCGGCTGAGCCCAGCAATAGATCAGCCGCCGTGTCGTTGTCCGCCGGGCGTGGACATATGAGGTGACAGCGTGCGTGTAGGTATTCCCCGCGAGATCAAGAACAACGAATTCCGGGTGGCGATCACTCCCGCCGGGGTCTTAGAGCTTTCCGGTCTTGGCCACGAGGTGTACATCGAGGCCGGAGCGGGCGAGGGCTCCACCATCGGCGACGCCGAATACGTTGCGGCGGGTGCCAAGATCTTGCCGACCGCCGTCGACGTGTGGGGATCGGCCGAATTGGTTCTGAAGGTCAAGGAGCCGATCGAGGCCGAGTACGACCTCATGCGGCCGGGCCAGACCCTCTTCACCTATCTCCACCTTGCCGCGTCCAAGGTATGCACGGATGCGCTGCTGGATAGGCGAGTCACCGCCATCGCATATGAAACGGTGGAGTTGCCGGATCGGTCGTTGCCCTTGCTGGCGCCGATGAGTGAGATCGCCGGCCGGCTCTCGGTGCAGGCCGGTGCCCACTTCCTGATGCGCCCCTCGGGCGGCAGCGGCGTGCTGATCGGGGGCGTGCCGGGCGTACATCCCGCGAAGGTCGTCGTCATCGGCGGCGGCGTCTCGGGCGCCAACGCGGTGTCCGTCGCGGTGGGAATGGGCGCCGACGTTGTGCTGCTGGACAAGAACATCAACCGGCTGCGCGCCATTGACGCCCACTACGGCGGTCGGGTCCGGACCGTCGCGTCCAACGTGTACCAGCTCGAGGGTGCGGTTCGGGACGCGGACCTGGTGATCGGTGCCGTGCTGGTGCCCGGCGCGAAGGCCCCGATGCTGGTCTCCAACGAGCTGGTGTCCCAGATGAAGCACGGCAGCGTGTTGGTGGATATCTCCATCGACCAGGGCGGTTGCTTCGAGGATTCCCGCCCGACCACCCACACCGATCCGGTGTACAAGGTGCATGATTCGCTCATGTACTGCGTCGCCAACATGCCGGGCGCCGTGCCGCACACCTCCACCTATGCGCTCACCAACGTCACGCTGCCCTACGCCGTGGCGTTGGCCAAGCACGGCTGGCGGCAGGCATGCGCCGATGACCGCGCGCTCGGTCTGGGACTGAACACGGTCGACGGCCAGGTGGTGTGCGAGCCGGTCGCGCAGGCCCACGGCCTGCCCACCGTCGCATTGGACGAGGTGCTGCGCTGAACCTTCGGCAGGCGATAGCCGGTTACCTCGATCACCTTGCGGTGGAGCGGGGGCTGTCCGTCCACACATTGGCCTCGTACCGGCGCGATCTGAGTCGGTACGAGGCTACGGTGGCCGAAAACGGTGTGGCCGAATGCGCCGCAGTCTCGCCGCGTGACATCGAACGCTATGTGGCGACACTGCGTGACGGCAACGCCGAACATGCGCCGCTGGCGACGCCGTCGGTGGCGCGGGCCGTGATCGCGGTGCGCGGATTCCACAAGTTTGCGCTGCAGGAGCGGTGGAGCCCCGACGACCCGGCCGCCGGGGTGAGCCCGCCCACGATTCCACTTCGATTACCCAAGGCGATCACGGTAGACGAGGTCGAACAGTTGCTATATGCGGCGTCGGAGTCACCGTTGGGCCTGCGTGACCGGGCGCTGTTGGAGCTGCTGTACGGCACCGGTGCCCGGATCTCCGAGGCCATCGGTATGGCGGTGGATGACGTCACGATGCTAGGTAAGGACTCTGACGCGGCGACGGTGCGGCTGCACGGCAAGGGCGGCAAGACTCGGGTGGTTCCGCTGGGCAGCTACGCCTTGCAGGCAATCGATGCGTACCTAGTTCGGTCGCGGCCCGAGTTGGCCGGCAAAGGGCACGGCACCCCCGCACTCTTCCTCGGCGCCCGGGGCACGCCGCTGTCACGTCAGGGGGCGTGGCTGGTGCTGCAGGCGGTGGCCGAGCGTGCGGGGCTACCCAGGCTGTCGCCGCACACCCTGCGGCATTCCTTCGCCACGCACCTGCTCGACGGCGGCGCCGACGTCCGCGTGGTGCAGGAGCTGCTCGGTCACTCGTCGGTGGCCACCACGCAGGTGTACACCCTGGTCACGGTCGAGAAGCTGCGCGAGGTCTACGCCGCCTCGCATCCGAGGGCGTTGGCCTAGGTCGGTCACTCATTCGGCGACTTCCAGGAAGTTGCGGTCTATACCGTTGGCAACTTCCTGGAAGTTGCCGATAGAGGGCTACTCCGATGTCCGATGCACCAGCGTCGCCGTGGCCTGGGCGCGGGGCTTGACATCGATCCTATCTATGCTGACGTTGCTCGGCCGGGTCACGGCCCAGGTGACGCAGTCGGCTATGTCGTCAGCGATCAGCGGCGTGATCCCGGCGTAGGGTTTGGCCGCCGCCTCGGCGTCACCGTCGAATCGCACCAGGCTGAACTCCGTCTCGACGAGCCCAGGGCAGATCTCGGTGACGCGGATCGGTTCCGCGACGAGTTCCATCCGCAGCGTGTCGGTAAGTGCGGCCTGGGCATGCTTGGCGGCGGTGTAGCCGGCACCACCGGGATACACCTCATGTCCCGCGACCGAGCTGATGACAACCACGTGCCCGTCACCGCTTCTGCGCAGCGCCGGCAACATCGCCCTGGTCATTCGCACGGTGCCTAACACGTTCGTTTCATACATCCAGCGCCAGTCGTCGATATCCGCGGCAGCGATATCGACGAGCCCCTTGGCGCCGCCGGCGTTGTTGACGAGCACATCGCAGCGAGCCACCTCCGTGGCAAGCGCCGCGACGGAACCCGCGTCGGTGACGTCTAATTCCATGGCCCGCGCGCCTGAGCCGAGTTCGTTGGCGAGCGCGGCGAGCCGGTCGATTCGGCGGGCGGCCAGGATCACGGTGAATCCCTCGCCGTGCAACGCCCGTGCGGTGGCCTCGCCGATCCCGCTGCTGGCCCCGGTGATGACGGCGGTTCGCGTGTTGATAATTTTCCACCTTCGCAATCGGCTGAATGGTTCGTTGTCAGAGTATGCCGTGCCGGTAGGCGGTGCTGGCTTCCGCGGCTGCGGCGGATTACCGTACGAGTCGCGCCGACCTGGCGTCATGGCGGCTGGAGCGGTTATGCGGCGCGTTGCGCGGGCGATTCTCGGCGCGGTACTGGTGTGGCTCTCCGTGGGTGACGTGCCGCCCACCGTCGCCGCAACGGGCTATCCGGTAGAGGCCAGGTATAGCGCCGCGGGCCCCTTTCCCGGCGTCGTCAACACGGTCCTGCGCGACGGCGACCGCAGCTACACCGCGTGGTTTTCTAGTCCATCACGCAACCACCCGGCGCCGCGCCCCCTGATCGTGTGGGGCAACGGCAATGCGGCCACGCCGGATGACTATTCGGGGCTATTGCGGCATCTCGCTTCGTGGGGGTTCATTGTCGTAGCTCCTAATAATGACGCGGTAGGGGATGGTACGGCGATGCGCGCGGCCCTGACCTACGCGCTCGTCCAAAATCGACTCCTCTCCAGCCCGCTTTATAACATGATCGATCCCAGCTTCATTGCCGCCATCGGGCACTCACGCGGTTCCGTGGGAGCAATCCATGTAGCGCAGAGCTCGGCCGAGATCACGACCACCGTGTTGCTGAATTTGCCGATTCCGGCCAGGGTGCGGCCGACGGAAAAGTTCGAGCCGGCTGATATCAAACGTCCGACCTTGCTACTCGGCTCCGAGAATGATGAGATTTCCACGCCACAAGGCCTGCGGGCGTATTTCGACGCCATACCGGCGCCGGCCGCGCTTGCGGTGCGAGCCGGGGCGGAGCACAGCAGCGTCCAGGGCGATGGGGGAGGCTTTCTGGGATACGTCGTCGCCTGGCTGCAATATCGGTTACTCGACGACCTCGCCGGCCGATCGGTCTTTGCTGGACCGGCGCCCGAGCTTGCCACCAACGCAGGCTGGCAGCACCAGGCGCTCAGGGGTCTCGCGTGATCTCGCCGAGTAAAGGTTCCTGATGGTCCTGGTTGGAAACCTCTTAGTTTCCGTTGGGGTCGACGAGTTCGCCGCGGGCCTCCTTGACGGCGAGTGAATGCGGCGGGCTGGTGGCCTGGACCGAGCCGGCGATGTCGATCCAGTCGCCGCCGTCCACCGAGTATTGCCCGTTGAATACCACAGTGAGCGTGACATTAAAGGTGCCCAGGCTGGCGTAGCGGTGAATGTTTTTGTAGTACCTGTCGGCGTCTTGGGTGACCTTGATCAGATTCGGGTCGTAGGCCTTCCCCGGATCACCCAGGGTCATTGTTTCACCGTCGCCGAAGCTCCACAGGTATTTCACCGGAAGGAATTTCAGCCGAACGTTGGCCACGGTGATATCGGTGGGCGCCTCGTAGGCCTTGACGTCACTCCAGAAAATGTTCGGGAAGTTAGCGAGGGTGGTTGTATTCGGTGCGATATTCGGCCGCGAGACTTTGGCTTTGGTTTTATAGAACTCCTCGACGGCTAACGATCCGGGATCGCTAGCCGATACACCACATATGGGGTCGAATTTCTTGAAGCCAGTATTTAGGTCTTCCTCAATTCGCAGGTACTGCTGTCGACCGTCGGGGCATTGGTGCGCCTCGCAGGCAACGTTATACTGATCGTCTGAGCCGACGACGAAGGATTCACAGACCCGCTCTAGCGTCACCTTTTTACTTGACTTCCCTGCGCTCGGCTTCCTGTCAGTGGACCCAAGCGCATCCGCTTGTACGTGCAGCGTATCGAGGTTGTCACTCGAACCTGTCACGCTGGGAGAGTTGGTTTTAGCGCTCACCGGGCTAACTGTCATGGCAATCCAGACTCCGATAGCACAAAACACTGCGAAATGCTTCCCCCTCATTTTTAGTCTCCTGAGTGTATTTGTTGGATAACCCAGCGACCGGCGGCGAACTTTACATCGTATGTCGCCTTTGCCTCAGGTGCAGGCGGGATTCTTCTTATCTCTTTACCGTTTTCGTCAATTAATTTTGCTTCCTTAGGCTGGCTGAAAGAAATTTCTGCGTGGCCAGCAGCCTCACCGCTTGTGCCCATGACCCCGAAGGCTTGAATCGAAGTAATAACATAATTTCGATCGACGTAGGTTGCTCCACCTTGAAGATTTTCGGAGATTTTCTCAACTATCAATTGGCAACTTTTACAGGAAGACATTTCGTAAACCGATCTCAACGGCTCGAAGTCGCCGGTGCGTTGCGCATAGTTGAGCGCCTCGATCTCGAACCGGACCGTGGCTTCGATGCCGGCCTCGGATTTCTCGTGTGCCGCCCCCGGCAGAACCGGCGGCTTCTCGCTGGGCCGAACCGGCTTGCTCGGCCCGGTCGGCGACTGGCTACTACCCGTATTGCGCGGAGCCCTATGACCCCCACCGTCGTCGCTCTGCGCCCGCATCACGACTACTGCCACAACGACAACCGCAACGAGCCCCAACACGGCCGCAAGTACGGGAACCGGGCGCCGCCACCAAACCTGGCGCTGCACCGGCTTTAACGTCACATCCGGGCCTAAAAAGCTCATAACCAGCAGCCTAAAGGTTCCCGATCACACGCTGCTAGTTATCCACAACATGGGCGGACGGC
>DATATO010000211.1:0-8377 GCA_036268755.1 Mycobacteriales bacterium
GACACTGAGGTAGCGACGGCTCGGCAGGAACGAGAGACGGCGCTGTCAACCGCTCGCACCGAGCGGGAACGTCGCGTGATCGCGGAACAGCGCGAGGCGGACGCCCTGCTTAGGGCTGAGAATGAGCGCAAGGCCACCGTAGCCGCCCGACAGGCCCAAGAGGAAGCCATCGCTGATCGGGACGCCGCCGTGGTCGAACGCGGCACCCTGCACGCCACACTGCAGACCGAGATCGCCGACCGCCAACGGGTACAGATGAACCTGGACGGCGCTATCGTCGCCAAAGACAGGATCGAACACGACAGGATAGCTCTGGCGAGCACCGCCGAGGCTCTGCGACATGAGAGGGATCAACTTCGCCTCGAGGCCGCCGCGACCCTCGACGCGCACCGGATGGAAATCGGCCGTCTACACACCGAGCACCATGCGACATTGACCTCGCTGCGCACCGAGCTAGAAGCCGGTCTCCGGTCCGAGCGAGACCGCTATGGCACCGAACTCGAGGGGCTGCGAACCCAATTGGCCGAGGCTGCCCGCGCGTACCAGCAGCAGATAAGCCAGCTGTCCCGGGAACTGGGCGGCGCCGAAGCCCGGGCCGAAGGAGCCGCGACCGCACGAACCCGGCTACGCGCCGATCTCGCCACCCTGCTCGACCAACACCGGTCCGCAACCGAAGCCGAGGGGGATCTTATGGCGCTCCGTGAGCGTCTTGATGCCCGGCTAGCGGCAGACACCGCTAGCTAGAGCTAGCGGACCGTGGGGGAGTGGCAGGCTCCTCCCATACCCCGCCGCGTGGTGCTGAGGCCGCGACGGCTGGTTTGATTCCTCAGCAGGCTGCGCCGGCTTTAAACGCAATAGTTGCCGGTAAGGGATCTGAAGAGAAGATACACAACTTGACATAATGTGGCCGCGGAAGCCTGGCTTCCGCGGCCACATTATGTAGGAGGGTCAGGAGGAGGCGCTAGACCGCCGCTCGGCGACGATCTCCGCAATGCGGTGGGTGACGGTGGTGGTTGAGGCGTCGAGCGTCACCCCGTGACGGTTGAGCAAGGTGGCAGCTGGACATTCCACCCGCAGGATGCCGAGTAAAATATGTTCCGTTCCCACGAAGTTATGCCCCAAGGCCAAAGCCGCCTGTATCGACTCGTCGATGACTCGGCGCCCAATCTCCGAGTAGGGCGGCCGAGCTGGGGAGGCGGTGGTATCGCGGGGGAATAGCTGGGCTAATTCCTGCCGGAAGTCATCCTCACCAGTGGAAAGGAGATGGATTACGACCTGAGACCCCAAGCCGTCGGTGACCCCCCAGCACGCCGTGCAGGATGTGCTCGCTGGTGATGCGAATGCCATTGTTGGCGCGAGCGGTCTCCTGCGCCAGCACTAGGACCTGCCGAGAACGCTCGGTGAATCGGGAGAAGTCGCCCTGGCCGGGCCGTTGCTGCGCCGCCTGTTTGGACACTCCGAGTACCTCGCCGATCTGACCCCACGAATGGCCGGATGCCCTGGCCTGACCGACAAAGTGATCGACCAACTGGTCGCCAAGGTCGGAGAGGGTGGCTGCGCGAAGCCGTGCGATTCCAACCTGCTCGAGTGGGCTAGCCGTGGGTATATCTTTTTCCAATTGATTAATCAGCTCTATGAGCGTCGGTGTGGTTGGCATAATGTCAACTGTAAGTTGACATAAGCATAAAAGGGCACAAATCCCCAGGTGGGGAAGTATGCACCCTTTTCCTTCTACTTGACATAATGTATATTATCGGCGTTTCAGATATAAGGCATATTAGCAGCTCAGCAGCTACCTCCCGGTCTGCCGTCTGCCCCGACATCGGCTCGGTCGAAAACCTCCGCGTGAGACAATGGGTGTTATGGAGGCAAGACATACACATCACAATCACGCGGCACCCGAGGCGGGTGAGCGACGACTCGCCATAGCCTTGGCCCTCATCCTGACCTTCATGGCTGCCGAGGTCGTTATTGCCCTCAGCGCCAAGTCGCTGGCATTGCTCTCCGATGCAGCCCACATGCTGACCGATGCGGCCGCCATTGCACTTGCCCTATTCGCCGCCCGGCTCGCGGCCAGACCGCCTCGCGGAGGCTACACCTACGGCCTCAAGCGCGCCGAGATCCTGTCGGCGCAGGTCAACGGAGCGAGCCTGCTCCTGCTCGGGATCTGGCTCGGTTATGAGGCCGTGCGCCGGCTTGTCGAACCGGTGGCCGTGACCGGCTTCCCGGTGCTGGTGACCGCCGGTATCGGCGTGGTCGTCAATGTCGCCGCGGGCTGGTGCCTGAACTCCCCCTCCCGAGACGGAAGTCTCAACATTCGCGGTGCCTTCGCCCACATCACGAACGACGCCTACGCCTTCGGCGCTACCGCCGTTGCCGGAGTCGTCATTCTGATCACGGGCTTCGCCCGGGCGGACGCAATCGCGACGCTGGTCGTGGTGACGCTTATGCTCTTTTCCGGCCTTGGCCTGCTGCGGGATTCCGGGCGCATCCTGTTGGAGGCCGCGCCGGCGGGCGTGGATCCGGACGAGGTCGGCCGTGAGATCGCCGCTATGGCAGCCGTCGACGAGGTGCATGACCTGCATATTTGGGTCATCACGTCCGGTCAGGCAGCTTTATCGGCGCACCTGATCGTGGCCGAGGGAGCCGATTGTCACGCCATCCGGCAGGAGGTTGGGCGGTGGCTGGGTACAACCCACAACATCACTCACAGCGTGCTCCAGGTTGATCACTGTTCTGACGTACCCGACGCCGTACACTGCGATGATCCGCACGGCCCTACGCATCGCGTCGGTAGCGAATAGATGAGGTCGCCTAGGATCGGCGGTATGACTAATGATGTTGTGTCTTCGGTTTGGCCGATTTTGCATTACGACAACACTCGGGCCGCATTGAGCTATTTCGTGAACGTTCTTGGCTTTGAGAAAATTCTTGCGGTTGAAGACGAGCAGGGCGATGTCGTCCATGCTGAGTTGGCATGGCCCGGGGGCGGCATGTTTGTGTTTGGCTCTACTAAGCACACCGGTTCCGTGCACGGAAATATGCGGCCAGGAAATACCGCGATGTACGTAATGACGGATGATGTCGAATCGGTGCATCAGCGAGTTCTCAAATATAACGGTGAAGTGGTGAACCCACCTCAGGAAACCGAGTTTGGTTCTGGGGTGAGAGCTTATGCATTCACCACTAGTGACCCTGAAGGTAATCTCTGGACATTCGGTGACTATCATGGAATCAAACGAGCACGGCAATAAGACGTTGGCGATCCCCTGCCCGATAATTTTCAACGTGTCGAACTGAGCGGCATATCCGGCAGGCCACCGAGTAGCCGGTCCGACACAACGCGCGTCTTTGTCTGATCCCCAAGTAATCAACCAGCTCACCAAACGGTGGCTCACGGTTACGGGCAAGCCCGCTTACCTCCACGATGACAGCGGCTCGCGCTGCACGATGATGTAGATACAGGTTCCGTCTTATCACCGCCGAGGCCAATTCGTACGACCAGAACGACCAGAACGACCAGAACGACCAGAACGGGCATACGGCCATCGGCGCACGTCGACCCGGAGACATTGCATGCCATCGGGATCGATATGACGGTGTCCGGGCGGCGGTCGAGCTTCACCACAACAGCATGACGCCAGGGCATCTGCTGCTAGGCCTACTTCGTCTTGACGATGAGTTCGTGTCGAGTGCCGTCGAGCAGTCAGGCACCACGCTGGCCGGACTGTCGGCCGCCGTCCTCGCTCGCGTGTCGGGCATGAAGTAGGCCAGGCCGAGTTTCCTGAGCTTCCCACTACCTAGGCGCAAGCGGCTAGCCGGCATCGATGAGTTTGACGTAGGCGGCAACGGCGTCTGTGGTGGTTGCCGCGCCTAGCAACGCACGGGCCTGCGACAGCCGCCGGTTCGCGGTCCGCAAGGACAGGAATTCAGCCTCGGCCGCCGCCGCTATCGACTCTCCCGCGGCCAGGCGCGCAAGCAGCGCGCTCTGCTCGCGGGTCAGGCCCGATTCGATCTGCGCCGTGGCCTCGATCTCCTGCCGGACCGGCCCGATGCGCCGTAACCCGCCCACAAGGGCCTTGGCGAGATCGCGATTAAGGCATTGCACCACTACGCCGGCGCCTCGGGAGGCGGCCGAGATGACAACTGGCACAATCTGTGGATCGGGAACGGGCCCGCTGACCACGAGCTTGCGCGAGCTCACATCCCAGGGCTCCCGCGGCAGCGTCAAACCTCGCTGCACGCACCACCCGTCGCGGGAAAGCCGCCGAATTGCGGCGGCCGTAGCGTCCTCGGAGAAGGTGACTACTAGTGGCACGTTCATTTTTCGCCCGCATGTTTCGGTGCTGCCATCAAGACCGCCTCGCCGTCACAGTTGTCGTCCGGGGAAAATTGGCTAACTTACCCACCATGCCAGCTTTCTTCGTCCGTGGTAAGTGTTGTTCGAAAAGCCTCTTATGCAAGTGGGGAAAGAAACGGGAAAGCTGCGCGGCTGTGGGCGGAATATCGCGCCCCGTAAGGAATACTCGCCCATGGAAGGGGGCGTGGGCTTCATGACGTTGGGTCCACTGAGCGCGCGGGTGGCGGAGCTGTGTCAGCAGACCGCTCCCGGGCTCGGTCCCGCATCCCGGGATGCGGTGGGTGCCATCGCGCACCGGCTGGATCAGCCGCTCCGGGTCGCGGTAGCCGGACGCCTCAAGGCCGGGAAGTCGACTCTCGTCAACGCGCTCATCGGGAAACGTGTGGCACCGACTGACGTGGGTGAGTGCACCCATCTGGTGACGCAGTTCCGCTATGGGACGGTGGATCGCGTCGACGTTGTCAACCGGGACGGGACTCGGATAACTCGGCCGCTGGATCCGTCGGGAATGTTGCCGGCGCGCCTGGGGGTTCCGCTCCCCCAGGTCGCCTACCTCGACGTGACACTGACCATCGATCGGTTGCGCGAGCTCACCGTGATCGACACCCCAGGGTTGGGCTCCACTAACGACCGGGTGAGTGCGGGCGCGGTGGAGTTCCTGCTCGATGAGGGTTCGTTGGCGGCCGTGAGTGGCGCGGAGGCGGCGATCTATGTTTTCACGCAGGCGGTACGGGCGGACGATATTGCGACCCTCGCGGCGTTCCGAGCCCTCTCAGAGAGGCTGTCCAGCAACCCCATCAATTCGCTGGGGCTGTTCAACAAGATCGATAAGCTCGCCACCGGATCCGATCCGTGGCCGGTGGCGATTCCGTTGGCCCGGGAGCAGGCCGAGCTGCTCCGACATCAGGTCAACGATGTGGTACCCGTAGTGGGATTGTTGGCAGAAACTATCGAGGCGGGCCGCATCACCGGCGGCGACTGCGAGTCGTTGCGGGTGTTGTCGAAGCTTCCCTCCGACCAGCGATCGCTGTTGTTGGCCTCGGCCGATCTGTTCATGACCCAGCCGGCACCGGTCGACGAACCGACCCGACGCCGGCTCTTGGAGCTACTGGATCTCTACGGAATCGCGTTTGCGCTGTATATGCTCGTTCAGGACCCGGCGCTTGACATTCCCGAGTTGATCCATCGCCTGTCGCAGGCGTCCGGTTTCGCAAGGGCACGTAACACGTTGGATCGGGTTTTTCGGCGCCGGGCGGACATCATCAAGGCCGGTTGGGCGCTGTCGGCGCTGGAAAACGCTGCGGGTACGTCCACCAATTCTGCCGACCGTGAGCTGCTGCGAGACGCTATCGAGCGCCTGGTGCAGCAGCCGCAGTATCATCAGCTACGCCTGATCGATGCCGCGACGCAGGTCACTACGGGTGCCGTCGAGCTGCCGCGCGAGTTGGAGGCCGAGATGATTCGTTTGGCGTTGGGAGACACGCCCGTGCAGATTTTTCGGATGCACGATGCCAGTACCGCGGACCTGGTTGCGGCGGCGACAGCGGCGGCCGCCCGTTGGCGCAGTTTCGCTGTGGCGGGGGCGACCCCGGCGCAGGCGCGGGTGGCTCACGTCGTGCACCGGGGGTTCTTTCTGTTGTCGCAGCGGCTCGGCGCGGCCTCGCAGGATCGCCTCTGATGGACGGCGGCATACTTGTCCAAGTTTCACATGTCTTCAATGCGTAAGGCACAGATCGCCATGAGGAGTCCGGGAATATGAATAGTCGGCAGGCGCGCCTGGTCGGCGCCGGCGTCACCCTCTTGCTGGCCCTCGTCTTTGGGGCGATAACGGGGTGGGTTGCGCCGGACGGCAGCGGTGATGCCGCGACCACCACACCCACCAGCGACACATCCGTGACGCCGACTCCGACCGAGAGTATCGAACCGACGGCCACTAAGCCGACCGCCAGCCGCTCCCCCAGCATTAAGCCGACGGTCAAGCCGTCGGAGTCGGACGCGATACCGTCGGACGAACCCACGGTGGAGCCGACGCTCCCCCCTAAGCCCAAACCAACCCCGACATCGACGGATGCACCAGCGGTCGGCGGCCCTGCGCTGGGTCCGGGTGGTAGTGGCCAGGGTGTCGCGGCCGATCCTGGCATCAATGTGCCGAGTAGCGATTCGGACGGTCGTGCCGACAGCTATTCCGACGAGGGCGACAGTTTCTCGGTCGCCGCCGCGGCGGCCGCCTTCATCGGCGTGCTGGTCACGGGCTTCATTATGATCGTGATCTTCTCCATGGCGGCGCGTCGGGATCGAGAGGACCTTGAGACCGAACTGCAGTACGACAGATCCAGTGCGTCCACCGGCACCAGGGCGATGCCAACCGTTGCGCCGACGGAGACTCGGCGAGGCCGACAGGATCGGGCCACGCTGGTAGATGCCTTGATCTATGTCCGCGACCGTGCGACGAGCACAGCGATCAGCGACCGGCTCGCGGCCACGCTGCGCTCCGTCGGGGTGGTCGAGGAGTCGCCGGTCGGCGACCGGTTCGATCCGGCGCGGCACGAGGCAGGTGGCTCCGAACTCACGACCGACCCGGGTTTGATTGACACTGTGTCGGGGGTCGAGGTTGTCGGCTACACCGATGCGGACGGCACGGTACTTCGACCGCCAGTGGTCACGGTGTATCGGAGAGAAGGACAGTAGTGACGGCCGGCGACAACCTGGCGGGAATGGCCTCAACGGTCACCGAGGCCATCTCGGTGGGGCTGGCCCATCTGCGCAGGTTAGAGCCGGGCGCCGCGGCGGAGGTGGACCGGCAGCGGCGTCGACCGGCGGAGCCGGCCACGGTAGTCGTGGTGGGCGAAACGAAACGGGGCAAGAGCTCGCTGGTGAACGCGCTGCTTGAGGTGCCGGGCCTGTCCCCCGTCGACGCCTCGGTTGCCACCAGTTCCTATCTGGAGTTCGTTCACAGCCCGGTGCCGTCGGCGCAGGCGTTCGTGCCGGGTGAGCCGGAGCCGATCGATATCCCGCTGGATCAGTTGCGGGAATGGGGTACCCATGCGGGTGGGTTGCCGGACGGCCAGCGTCCGCCCCGCAAGATACGCATCGGCTATCCGGCGGCGCTGCTGCAGCGGGTGCGACTCGTGGATACGCCGGGTGCGGGAGGGCTGGACGCCGCGCACGCCGGCATCGCGCTGGATGCGGTCGACAACGCGACCGCGCTGTTGTTTGTGGTGGATGCCTCCTCCCCGTTGTCTCGGCCAGAGCTGGACTTTCTCGTCGAGGCCAGCAGACGGGTCAACGGCGTTCTGTTCGCTATCACCAAGGTCGATGCCTATCCGGGCTGGCGGATCGTGTTGGACGATGACGACGCGTTGCTGCGCAGTCATGCGTCCCGGTTCGCCGACGTCCGATTCTACGGTGTGTCGTCGCGGCTTGCCGAGCTGTCCGTTAGCGCTCCGCCGGCGATTGCGGATGTGCTCGCCACGCAGTCGGGGGTGTCGGAGCTGCGGGATGCGTTGGCGGCGTTGGGTGGGGAACGGGCGGAGTTGCTCCGGGAAGCCAACGTGCTGCGCGCGGTCCGCAGCGAACTGGTGATGGTCGATGCCGAGTTGAACGACCGGCTGCGTACCGTCGACCCGGATACCGCGACCGCAGCGGCACTCAAGGTGGAACGTTCGCAGTTTGCGACCCAGAAGCGCAGCGATGCCCGCACCTGGAGTTTGACCCTGGCGGCGGAGACTCGTCGGGCCCGCACCGACGCCACCGCATATCTGCGAACTCAGCTGCAGCAGTTGCAGGAGTGGTACCTGGGCGTCGTGGACTCCGCACGGGGTGGGCGAATCGAGGACTTGCCGCGCGAGGTCGACCAGGCGCTGCATTCGGTGTCGCTACAAATATCGACAGACCTAGAGGGTCGGTTTCACAGCATCGGCCGGCGGGTGCTGCGCGAGGTGTTCACCGATAGCGAGCTGCAACGGGTGTTGGGTCAGATCAATGCGCAGTTGCACATTGATCGCAGTCATAAAGCCC
>DATATO010000212.1:0-8737 GCA_036268755.1 Mycobacteriales bacterium
ACCGATAGCCGCGGCCATTCCCTGTGCCGTGCCGCTCGCCGGCCGATTCATGTGTCCGATGACGATGGAACCGGGCCGGGTCTTGACCACCGCCTGCTCGACTTGCGCGGGGTTGAAGGTGGCGCCGGCGTCGCCGTTGACGTCGAAGTTCACGACCCGCTCACCCAGCTCCGCAACGATCCGCACGGCAACATCGTCGCAGTGCCCCGTGCCCGCGCGGAAGAACCGCGGCGGCGCGCCCAGCAGCTGGGTGAGCCTTGCGTGGTTGATCGCGACCTCGTCGAAGACCTCCCCCGCGTCCCTGGTCCCGGCGATGCCGTAGGCGGACTGCCCGGAGACGGAGAGCGGGCAGTGTCGGGTTCCGTGGTTTTCGATCTGGAACAGTGGGTCGGCGGCCAGCTGATGGAAGATGTCGGGATTCGCCGAGATCCACCGGCCGTTGATAAAAAGGGTGGCCGGCACCCGACGCCGACGGAGAAGCTCGATCAGGGCCCCGTTATACCCGCTGCCATGGGGGCCGCCGCAGGCGTCGAAGGTCAGCGCGACCACCTTCTCCGAGGTAGCGAGCCTGGTTGCGATGCCCGGGAAATCCATCCCCCAACGGGTGGGTTTGGCACCGCCATATCGGGCAATGATCTGCTCGCGTGAGACAGGAGCCGACGGCTGAGACTTCGGCGGAGTGGATCCGCTCGCCGAGGTGGCGCCGGGGCGGGACCCACGACCGGAGCCACAGGCGCTGAGCACCCCCAAGCCCGCCGCGGCGAACAGCGCACGACGACTAAACGACGGGCATTCATCCGCCGGAGTCGAATCGGCTGGCTGGTGATTCATCGACGCAGGAATTCGGGCAGCCTTGGGTTCAGCTGCAGAATCTGCAGCACCGACCATGGACTCAGCGCCCAGGGTGCGGACTCGGCGAGGCCGACGACCGCCGCCCAATCCGCCCAGGCACATTCGGCTACCTCGGTCGGCTCGAGTGCCGGTGTACCAGCAGTGCGCGCCCAGTACACCGGACAAATCTCGTTCTCTACGATCCCCGCGGCATCGGCCGCCCGATAGCGGAATCCGGGCAGCGCGGGATGTAGTTCCGTTAGCTGCAGGCCCAGTTCGACCGTCGCGCGACGGCGCACCGCGTTCTCGGGGTCCTCACCCGGGCTCGGGTGACCGCAGCACGAGTTGGTCCACACACCAGGCCACGTCCGCTTATCCAGCGCGCGCCGCGTCATGAGCACGTGTCCCGCGGGATCGAATATGTAGCATGAAAAGGCCAGGTGGAGGGGGGTGTTCGGGCCGTGAACCGCCACCTTGTCTGCCTGACCGATGGGGGCGGCCGCCTCGTCGAGCAGGACCACCATCTCGGGGCTGCTTGTAGCGGCCACCGGCACTCCCCTCGGTCCGGGCGGTCCATCACCGCGAGGACTAAAAGCAGCATATCGAACGTGCCGGTCAGAAACCGGCGATCGGCCAGGCATATGATGAAGTATGCTTGTAGGCATGCTTACCGAAAAGCCGAAGCAGGACAGAGAAAAGCGAAATGGCATCACCACGATGCGCATTCGTCGGCGCACCCTTAACGCGCTTGCCGAGCGGCAGCGCGAACTTGGGGCCGCCTCCCTCGACGAGGCATTGGAGACCATTCTTTTTCGTCAACGTTCCTACGAGGCCATTACCCGGCTCCGGGCCAACCCGGAGGTCTTGGCCGAGTATCAACGCGAAGCACACGAGTGGGCGGAAATCGATTACGAGGTCCGCGAGTGAGCCGTACAAGCGTCGAACCATGGCAGGTGTGGTGGGTTCAACTCAACCCTCAACTGGGCCATGAACAAGCCGGAAGACGACCCGCAATAGTTGTCGGCACCTCCTTGGCATGTCAGCTGCCCAACAACCTCGTCATCGTTATTCCCTGCACTCACACGAATCGCGGCCTGCCCTGGCATCCGCCAATCAGGCTCGGCGACGATCCCGGTGTGGCGATGTGTGACCAGATTAAAGCCATCGATAGACGTCGACTGCAGAAACCACATCCCGCCGGTTCCATATCCTCACCGAGCGAACGGGAGGCCATCACGCGAGCCCTCCGCGAGCTCATCATCGTGGGTCCCTTAATGCAGGAATAGGCTGATATTACGTGACCACATGTTTTGCCGGTCCCAACCATTGGAAGGTCAGCACAGAGATGGAACTTGCCGACCCTGCCGGGCTCACCGGGGCGCAATGTGAACAACTGCGGAAAATCTATGTGGAGGCATTCCCGGCGTCCCAAAGGGACCCGTTCACCGCACTCATGGCGAGCGTGAAAAGTGAGAGTACCCTCTCATTTACGGTAGTGCAGGAGGCGGAGGTCGTGGCCTTCGCGCGGCTGTCGTCGTTGTCGGAGCCCGCGTGTTTCTTCCTCGAATATCTCATGGTGAGCAGACCCCATCGCGGCGCCGGTATAGGCGGCGCGCTGTTGGAGCGCATGCTCTCGGAGATTTCCCAACGTCCGGGTCCCCAGTGCATAGTTTTCGAGGCCGAGGATCCCGATACCGCCGGTTCTGCCTCGGAGGCGGAGCTGCGGCTCCGCAGGATCCGGTTCTATGAACGCCACGGGGCGGTGCGCCTGTCGGCAGATGACTACGCGATCCCGTGCCTCGACGGTCCCGGCACGGAAAGTATGCAATTGCTATGGCTCGGCGACGAGCCCCCACACGGCACGCGGCTCGATGATCTGATTCGCACCATCTACCGCGAGGGCTACTACCTTTCCGATGAGCACTCATTATTGCAACGGCTAAGGCGACGCGTACTCGCGTGCAATCCGACACATGAAAGCGGTATGAAGATGTCGTGATGCGGGTAGGCCGATAGAGTCGGAATGCAGACACCGCCATTGCAGATGGGGAGCCAGTGAACACCAACGCAACGCCTCAACCCACAAGCGTCGAACTCAATTGGTCAGCCCTGGATCGGCGGGCGGTGGACTGGGTCCGCGTACTGGCTATGGATGCCGTGGAAAAGTCCGGCAACGGCCACCCCGGCACGGCGATGAGCCTTGCCCCGGCCGCCTACCTCCTCTTCCAGCGGTTTCTGCGGCACGACCCGCACGACCCCAACTGGACCGGACGTGATCGCTTCGTCCTCTCCTGCGGCCACAGCAGCCTCACCCTCTACATCCAGCTGTATCTCTCCGGATACGGCCTGAGCCTGGAAGACCTGGGGGAACTGCGCCAATGGGGCAGCCTGACCCCGGGTCACCCGGAGCATCGTCACACTCCAGGCGTGGAGGTCACCACCGGCCCGCTGGGGCAGGGCGTCGGCAACGCGGTCGGCATGGCGATGGCCACCCGACGCGAGCGCGGTCTGTTCGACCCGGACGCCGCCGCCGGCGCCAGCCCCTTCGATCACATGATCTGGTGTTTCGCCTCGGACGGCGACATGCAGGAGGGCGTAGCCAGCGAGGCGGCGTCGCTCGCGGGGCATCAACAGCTCGGCAATTTGTGCCTACTGTGGGACGACAATCAGATTTCGATTGAGGACGACACCCGCATCGCGTTTACCGAAGACGTTGCCGCACGCTACGCCGCCTACGGCTGGCACGTTCAGGAGGTCGACTGGCGCGGCGGCGAGAACTACTACGAGGACGTTCCCGCTCTAGCCGCGGCGTTCTCGGCAGCGCGGGCGGAGACGGACCGGCCGTCGTTCATCAAGCTGCGGACCTTGATCGGCTGGCCCGCTCCGACGAAGCAGAATACCGGCAAGGCGCACGGCGCCGCGCTGGGCGGTGACGAGGTGGCGGCCACTAAGAAGCTGCTCGGATTCGACCCTGCGGTATCGCTGGGGGTCGAGGCTGAGGCGCTCGGGCACGCGCGTGACGTTGCGCGGCGGGGTGCCGAGGCTCACCAGGCCTGGAACGCTCAGTTCGTCGAGTGGGCACGTGCCAATCCCGAGCGTCACCAGCTCTGGCAGCGCCTGGACGCCGGCCAGCTCCCTGAAGGCTGGGAACAGCAGCTTCCGGTATTCGATCCGCAGGAGACAAGTTCCATCGCGACCCGCGCAGCGTCGGGCAAGGTCCTGGAGTCACTCGCGGACGTGCTGCCGGAGTTATGGGGCGGCTCGGCCGACCTCGCCGAGTCCAACAACACCACTATGAAGGGTGAGCCGTCCTTTGTGCCGGCGGTGCATCAGACCAAGGAATGGTCCGGCGGTCCCTACGGCCGCACGCTGCACTTCGGGGTGCGTGAGCACGCTATGGGCGCCGTCATGAATGGGATCGTGCTGCATGGCCCGACCCGGCCCTACGGTGGCACATTCCTGGTGTTCTCGGACTACATGCGGCCGTCGGTGCGGCTCGCCGCGCTCATGAAACTGCCGGTGACCTACGTCTGGACCCACGACTCCATCGGGCTCGGCGAGGACGGCCCCACCCACCAACCCGTGGAACACCTGGCCGCGCTGCGCGCCATCCCAGGGCTGGACGTGGTCCGGCCTGCGGATGCGAACGAGACGGTTGTGGCCTGGCAGTCAGCCATCGAAAATGTGGGGCGACCGACCGCACTGTGTCTCACCCGGCAAAAGTTGTCAGTGCTGGACCGTTCCGTATACGCCCCGGCGAGCGGCACAGCTCGCGGCGGATACATCCTGGCGGAGGCCAGTACGACCGGAGCGGATCGGCCGGCCGGTACCGAACTGGCAGCCGCGCCGGAGGTGATCCTGATCGCCAGCGGCAGCGAGGTCGAACTTGCGCTCAAGGCCCGGGAGCGGCTCGAAGCGGACGGCACGCCCACCCGCGTGGTATCCATGCCGTGCATGGAGTGGTTCGCAGCCCAGGATTTGGCATACCGCGAGCAGGTATTGCCGCGTCAGATTAAGGCCCGGGTGGCAATCGAGGCCGGCATCGCGCAGCCGTGGCACCAGTACGTGGGCGGCGGCGGCGAGATCGTCAGCCTGGAACACTTCGGCGCCAGCGCACCCTACAAGGTGCTGTACGAGCAGTTCGGATTCACGCCGGACGCGATCGTGGCGGCCGCACACGCCAGCCTGAGCCGTAACGCAGAGATCACCGGAAGCACCACCGGAAACTAGCTACTGCCTGCACTTCCGCCCCAAGAGAGGTAAGTCATGACTGACGCCCTTGCCGAACTGTCCGCCGCCGGCGTGGCCGTGTGGCTCGACGATCTGTCCAGAAACCGGCTGGATTCGGACAGCAATTCGGCCAGCATCGCCGCCCTGGTGAAGACCCATCATGTGGTAGGCATAACCAGCAACCCGACGATCTTCGCCCAGGCGTTGTCGCCGGACTCCCCCGGCGCGTCGTCGTATGCGGACGCGTTGGCGGATGCCCGCCGGCGCGGCATCAGTGTCGAAGACGCCGTGTATGAGATGACCACTGCGGATGTGCGTGTGGCCTGCGACAAGCTGCGCGAGGTCTACGAGGCCACCAACCATCTCGACGGCCGGGTTTCCATCGAGGTAGACCCCGGGCTGGCGCACGATACCGTGGCGACAGTCGCCCAGGCCGCGAAGCTGTGGCGCGACGTCGACCGGCCCAATCTCTTCATCAAGATTCCGGCCACCGTCGAGGGGCTGCCGGCCGTCACGAAGAGTATCGCCGCGGGCATCAGCGTCAACGTAACGCTGATCTTCAGCCTGGAACGCCACGAGGCCGTGATGGAGGCATACCTGGCAGGAATGGAACAGGCGCATGAGCAGGGACGGGATCTCGCCGAGATCACGTCCGTGGCGTCATTCTTCGTGTCCCGGGTCGACACCGAGGTGGACAAGCGCCTCGACGCGATCGTCGAGCGGGACGGCAACAATGCCGCTGCCGCAAAGCAGCTCCGAGGCACGGCCGCCATCGCCAACGCCCGTCTGGCCTACCAGCGATTCCAGCGCGTGTTCACCAGCAAGCGTTGGTTCGCTCTGGCCGAGGCAGGGGCACGTCCACAACGTCCGCTGTGGGCCTCCACCGGAGTCAAAGATCCCAACTACGACGACACCCGTTATGTCACCGAGCTCGTCGCCACCGGCACTGTCAACACGATGCCGGAAAAAACTCTGTTGGCGGTCGCCGATCACGGCAAAATTGTCGGCGACACCGTTACGGGTGGCTACGACAAAGCAGAAGTCACACTCGCGGCACTAGCCAAAATCGGCGTGGACTACGACGATGTCGTTACCGCGTTGGAGCGCGAGGCTGTGAAGAAGTTCAAGGACTCGTGGCGTCAGCTACTGGATTCGATGGACAAAAGCCTCAACGCCTAGTCCGTACCGTGCAGCCTTAGATCTTGGAGACTCATGAGTATCACCTCACCCACGCCAAGCCGAGTTGAACCTGGCCGGCCGGCAAACCTCATCGCCCTCGACGACGGCTTCGTCTTCGGCGGTGGAATGACCGTCGGTGGCACTCACACCATCGCCGGCGTCGGCGAGCGCATCGCCGAACTGCTGAAGCAGAACATTCCGTCCCGGCTCAGCAACGGTGACGCCACGCTGTGGGGGCCGGCGGCACAGGCGGAGGCCGAGATACGGCTGGGCTGGTTGCGGCTACCGGACACATCGCGGAAACTCGCCTCGGACCTGATTTCGGTTCGAGAGGAACTAAGGGCTGAGGGGCTTGATCGGGTGGTGCTCGCGGGCATGGGCGGCTCGTCGCTCGCACCGGAGGTCATCGCGCGAACTCTGGGCCTCAACCTGACCGTGCTCGATACCACCGACCCAGGGCAGGTTCGTGAAGCGCTGGGCGACCGGCTAGAGCGTAGCGTCATCGTGGTCTCCAGCAAGTCCGGCGCAACGGTAGAAACCGACAGCCATCGCCGCGCTTGCTGGCAGGCCTTCGCCGACACTGGCATGTCGGAAGAGCAGATCGCACAGCGTTTCATCATCGTCACCGACCCGGGTTCGCCACTAGAAACCGTCGGTAAACAGCTGAAGGTGCGGGAAATCTTTCTCGCTAACGCAGGCGTCGGCGGGCGATACAGCGCGCTGACGGCGTTCGGGCTGGTGCCCGCCGCGCTGGCCGGGGCGGACGTAATGGTGCTGCTCGACGAGGCGGCCCGATTGGCCACCACGCTGGTCTCCGACGGCCCCGCGCTGCGGCTGGGGGTGGCGATGGGCATGGCCGCTATAGCGGGGAGAGACAAGCTTGTGCTCGCCGAGGACGGCACCGGTCTTGTCGGCCTGGGCGACTGGGTGGAGCAGCTGGTCGCCGAGTCCACCGGCACAAACGGCACCGGCATCCTGCCGATTGTTGTCGAACAGCCGGACGCTCCGGGGAGCCATGGTTCGGATGTTTTGTTGACCACCGTCGGGGGTGCCATTAGCCTCGGTGAGGCCGGAAGGGCGCCGGGAGCGAGCGCGGAGCCGGATCTCACGGTAAACGGGCCGCTCGGTGCTCAGTTCCTGGCCTGGGAGTACGCCACGGCTGTGGCGGGCATGCTGCTGGAGATCAACCCGTTCGATCAGCCCAATGTCGCCGAATCCAAGCAGAACACCGCCAAGATCCTGGACGGCGAGGAGCCGCCGGCACAAGAACCCTTCGCGCGCACCGCGAACATCGAGCTTTATGGTGACGCCACCTTGTTTAAGGGAGTCCGAAGCCCGGGTAGCGCCATCGCATCATTGATCGGCGCCATAGGCAAAGACGGCTACTTGGCGATCATGGCCTACCTGGATCGAATTCACGACGCGGCCGCGGGCGAACTTCGGAGTCTGCTGGCGCGACGCACCGACCGACCCGTGACCTTCGGTTGGGGACCGAGGTTCCTGCACTCCACCGGCCAGTACCACAAGGGCGGCCCCGCAAACGGTGCCTTCCTGCAGATCACCGGTGTGGTCGATAATGACCTGGATGTTCCCGGCAAGGCCTACAGCTTCGGTCAACTGCAGGCAGCCCAGGCCGCCGGCGACCGGCAGGCGTTGTCCGGTCGGGGCCTTCCATTGCTCCGGATTCACCTGGTCGATCGTGAGCGCGGCGTCGACGAATTACTGGAGGCACTGCGGTGACCCAGTCTCGGCCCGCTACCCGATCCCAGAATCCGCTGCGTGACCCGAACGATCGGCGGCTCCCCCGGGTGCCGGCACCCTGTGCGCTGGTGATGTTCGGCGTCACCGGTGACTTAGCGCAACGCAAGCTGATCCCGGCGGTGTACGACCTTGCGCAGCGGGGTCTGCTGCCGCCGGGGTTCGTCATGGTCGGCTTCGCTCGTCGCGACTGGGGTGACGGGGAGTTCATCGAGCTCGCCCGCAAGGCCGCGCACGCCGGGGCCCGAACACCGTGGCGGGAGGAAGTGTGGCAGCGGCTGGCCGACGCCACTCGATTCGTCAGTGGTTCCTTTGACGACGATGCGGCGTTCGATACCTTGGCCGGCACGCTTGACGAGCTGCGCACCAGCCATGGCATTGCGGGGAATGCGGCGTTCTACCTCGCGATCCCGCCGGAGGCTTTCCCTGAGGTGTTGCGTCAGTTGCGTCGCACCAAGATGGCGGACAACGATGCGGCCGGCGGTTGGCGGCGGGTCGTGGTCGAAAAGCCGTTCGGGCACGACCTCGCCAGCGCGCAGGAGCTCAACACTCTGGTGGATGAGGTCTTCAGCGCGCAGGACGTATTCCGCATCGATCACTACCTCGGCAAGGAAAGTGTGCAGAACCTGTTGGCGCTGCGGTTCTCAAACACGCTGTTCGAGCCGATTTGGAACGCCAACTACGTGGACTCGGTGCAGATCACAATGGCCGAGGACGTCGGCATCGGCCGTCGGGCAGG
>DATATO010000213.1:0-12436 GCA_036268755.1 Mycobacteriales bacterium
GAACGTTCAGGCCGGGTAAAGAAAGCCGCCGAGGCCCTGCTCGGTGAGGCGAAGGAAATCGAACGTGCCTATGGCGAAACTCCGGTAGCCGCCTGGGTAACTCGGGTCGGCTCGGACACGGCCTCGCTGGACGGGCTGGGCCCCTCCGTAGCGCTAGACGAGCTTGTGGGAGAAGTTGGAGAACTGGTCGGTGCCCGTCTTGGCGCCGCAGCATGACCGTTGTGGCGATAAGGCTGGCGGGGCCGCTGCAGTCGTGGGGAAGCGATAGCAGGTTCACCCGGCGAACTGCGGGTTCCGAGCCGACCAAGAGCGGCGTACTCGGGCTGGTCGCGGCCGCGAAGGGCTTACGGCGCACCGATCCGCTGGAGGAACTGCTACAGCTTCGGCTGGGGGTCCGGGTAGACCAGCCCGGTCAGTTGATGCGGGACTTTCATACCGCAGTCCGGTGGAATAAAGACGGCAGCCGTAAGTCCATGCCGTTGTCTCACCGCTACTATCACGCAGACGCGGTCTATCTCGCCGTCCTCGAGGGCGAGTCGCAGCTCGTCGCAAATATACACTCCGCCTTGCGGAGTCCGGTCTTTCCGCTTTATCTAGGGCGAAGATCCTGCCCGCCGGCCGGCCCGGTCGCCCTCGGGATGTTCGAGAAGGATCTGGACACCGCACTCGGCATGATTCCTTGGCAGGTTTCACCGTCACGTCAACGACTGCACGGGCAGCCGACGGTGCGGCTGGACACTGCACGGGACGCCCGCCCGGGGGAGGCGGCCGAGACGCAGCGGGATCTGCCGGTGAGTTTCAATCCGCACCGCCGGCTGTATGCGCTGAGACCGGTCATGCGGGGCTCGGTGGTGGTGGAAAACCCTCACGGAGTCATCGAGAAGCCAGCGACGAAGTCATCTGATGAGCATGACCCGTTCGCCGCGTTGGGGGCATGACATGTATCTGACGCGTATGGCGCTCAACGGCACACGCCGGCAGGCACGGCATCTGTTGAGTTCGCCGCAGAATCTGCACGCCGCGGTGCTCGGGGGTTTTGCTGACTCGACAGTGACGGAAGACGGCCGAGTGTTGTGGCGGCTGGATGCCCGGCCGCCGCACAAACTGCTGTTGTATGTGGTCAGCCCGCAGGCACCCGACTTCACCCACATCGTCGAGCAGGCGGGCTGGCCGACCACGGAAACCTGGCAAACCCGCGAATATGTGCCCTTCCTCAACCGGTTACAGAAGGGGCAGCGGTGGCATTTCCGCATCACCGCGAACCCCACCCGGTCTACCTGGGTAGAGGGTGAACGGGGCAAGGTTCAGGGCCATGTGACCCCCGACCAGCAGCAAGAATGGTTGCAGGATCGGGCCGACCGCAACGGATTCGAGCTGAGCACCTGCCAGGGAAGTCAGGAACCCGATGTTGCCGTGATGGGGCGCGAGTCGCAGGCCTTCCGTCGCGGCTCCGGAAAGGTCACCATCTCCACGGCGACATTCGAGGGGAACCTCGTGGTGGCAGAACCCGACGAGTTCCGCCGCGCGCTGACTCACGGCATCGGTCGGGCGAAGGCCTACGGCTGCGGGCTGATGACCTTGGCCCTCACCGCATGACGTCGGTGGGGCGTCGACCCACGAGGGTGCAGGAACTGGCCCGGATAGAGGACCGGGTCTCGTTCTTGTACCTGGAGCGATGCGTGATCAACCGAGACAGCAATGCCATCACGGCCATCGACGAACGCGGCACCGTGCATATCCCCGCAGCCTCCGTGGGCGCGCTGTTGCTAGGGCCGGGGACGACGATCACCCACCAGGCGGTGTCGCTGCTGGCCGATAGCGGAACCACCGCCGTGTGGGTCGGCGAGCGTGGGGTGCGCTACTACGCGCACGGGTCATCGCTGGCACGGTCTTCGCGGCTGCAACTGGCCCAGGCCGAGGCGATGACGAACACGCGGACGCGGCTAGCGGTGGCTCGGGCGATGTATGCGATGCGGTTCCCCGGCGAGGATGTGTCCGCGTTGAGCATGCAGCAGCTGCGCGGGCGGGAAGGCGCCCGCGTCCGGCGGGTATATCGCGAACATTCCGACCGCACGGGCGTGACCTGGGAGAAACGAAACTTCGACATTGATGATTGGGAGGCCGGTGACCCTATAAATCAGGCGCTGTCGGCGGCGAACTCCTCGCTGTACGGCGTGGTTCACGCGGTGATCGTCGCGCTGGGCTGTTCCCCAGCGCTGGGTTTCGTCCACACCGGGCATCATCGCTCTTTCGTATATGACATAGCGGATCTGTATAAGGCGGAGACTACGATTCCACTGGCGTTCGACGTCGCCGGTGGACAATTTGAGGACCTTTCCGCGGAGACCCGCCGGCGCATGCGAGACGTGTTATACGACGGTAAGCTGCTGTCGCAGTGCGCGTCAGACATTCGCAGGCTGCTGCTTCGCGATGACGTCGAATCCGCTGAGGACACCGAGGGCGATGTCATCTACCTGTGGGACGAACGGCAGGAGAAAGTGGCCGGCGGAGTGTCGTACGGGTTGCCGTTTTGATCACTATCGTGCTGACGGCGGTACCTCCCGGGCTACGGGGGCACCTGACTCGCTGGCTGCTGGAGGTCAGCCCCGGTGTCTACATTGGGCACGCGTCGGCCCGGGTTCGGGAACACATGTGGGCCCGAGTCGTGGAGCTACTGTCCGATGGCAGGGCAATCATGGCCTACTCGACTCGCAATGAGCAGCGGTTGGCGTTTGAGGTGCACGGGCACGACTGGACCCCGGTAGATTTCGACGGTGTCACCCTCATGCGGCGGCGGGAAATCAACGATCTGATGCCGACCCCGTCGTTCGGTGACGCAGTGGCCAGGTCAGCTCAATCCAGCCGTCGGCAGCCAGAGCCTTCGGTGCAGGAGCGACGTCAGGCGCGCATGAAGTTCCGGCGGAAGAAACCTCCAACCGATTCGAGTAGTTCCTAGGTTCGGCCAAACCCATCGTAAATCGCTCAGCTCAGTGATTTGCTGCTGGTCACCAAGCGTCCGCCCCGCGCCAGCGGGGGTGATCCCTTGTTGTATCGGGATCTGCTGCTGCGGGGGGGTCCGCCCCGCGCCAGCGGGGGTGATCCCGATGGTGAGCTTGTGGCGGCGCTCGATCTTGCGTCCGCCCCGCGCCAGCGGGGGTGATCCCGTCTTCGAGAGCTTCTAGGGCTTCGTGTGCGAGTCCGCCCCGCGCCAGCGGGGGTGATCCGGTAACCGGTTTAGCCGAAGAAGAAGTGCAGCGGTCCGCCCCGCGCCAGCGGGGGTGATCCGAACTCGGGCTGCGAGACCCCAGTTCCATCTGAGTCCGCCCCGCGCCAGCGGGGGTGATCCGCCGAGGCGGCGTTTTTTGAGTTCGTCTTCGAAGTCCGCCCCGCGCCAGCGGGGGTGATCCGGCATCTCGAGTATCACGCTCGAACCTGGTCGCGTCCGCCCCGCGCCAGCGGGGGTGATCCGCGATGACGAAACCGAAATATGTCCTCACCGTTGTCCGCCCCGCGCCAGCGGGGGTGATCCGAGATCGCCCAGAAGCTAGGGATGACACCCCAGGTCCGCCCCGCGCCAGCGGGGGTGATCCGTCCTACTAGTAAAAGTGGGCGCCGGAGAAAAGGTCCGCCCCGCGCCAGCGGGGGTGATCCGCCCGGGGCCCGACCACGGTGCGCTGTGTGTGAGTCCGCCCCGCGCCAGCGGGGGTGATCCGGTACGCCGACGGGGAGACCAACCACCGAAGTTGTCCGCCCCGCGCCAGCGGGGGTGATCCGAGCGGGAACGCCAGAAGGAAGCAGAAGCCCAGGTCCGCCCCGCGCCAGCGGGGGTGATCCGTGGTGCTCTGATGGCAGCTAACCCGAATCCGTGTCCGCCCCGCGCCAGCGGGGGTGATCCGGTGCTGAATCTGGGTGTCGAGAACGTGATAGCGTCCGCCCCGCGCCAGCGGGGGTGATCCACATCGGGTCTTACCTCTCACTCAGGTTTGATCGTCCGCCCCGCGCCAGCGGGGGTGATCCGAAGCGATACTAATCCGGCGCCTCCTCATCGCCGTCCGCCCCGCGCCAGCGGGGGTGATCCGCGCTGACGATTTGGTGAAAGTTCCATGCCCCGGTCCGCCCCGCGCCAGCGGGGGTGATCCTGAGGCTGTGGCGGCGGCGGCGGGGATGGTGAAGTCCGCCCCGCGCCAGCGGGGGTGATCCGTACTCAGCGGCCCGCACACAGCACGCTTCCCGGTCCGCCCCGCGCCAGCGGGGGTGATCCGCTTTACAGCTGGCTCGCTCTCTCCAATTGCGTCCGCCCCGCGCCAGCGGGGGTGATCCGTCTGAACCGGGGGTTAGATGCAAACACGAAGAGTCCGCCCCGCGCCAGCGGGGGTGATCCGCCGTACTGAAAGTACGGTCCGGTCCGCGGTCCGTCCGCCCCGCGCCAGCGGGGGTGATCCCCAGGCGCTGTGCCCGGTCCAGTAGGCGAGTGGGTCCGCCCCGCGCCAGCGGGGGTGATCCTGTGGTTAAGAAGGCGTGCGCGACCGGTGACCTGTCCGCCCCGCGCCAGCGGGGGTGATCCGCGTCCGCGTGACATGAGCTGACGGTAGCAGGGGTCCGCCCCGCGCCAGCGGGGGTGATCCAGGCTCCGACGGTTCCGGCCTCGCTGACACGGTTGTCCGCCCCGCGCCAGCGGGGGTGATCCGCCGGGGCCGACGGTGCCCCAGTCCGTTGGCGTCCGCCCCGCGCCAGCGGGGGTGATCCGGTGTGCGTATGCCGCTGTTGGGCGGTGTGCGAGTCTGCCCCGCGCCAGCGGGGGTGATCCTTCTTTTCTCAACGATAACCCGATTAGCGGAAGGTCCGCCCTGCGTCAGCAGGTGCCTAGGACAACGGCGGCGCCGGGTGCAACCACAGGGCTGACCTCTGGTCAGAAAGAACCCTGCGGTTACACTCGGCGTACATGGGGTCGCGCCGCTCGACGCAGGGACCGCACGCCCGGCCGCGCCGCCCTTACCCCACCCGGGCCGGGAGGCGACGGCCGGCGACCACGATCGCGAGGGCAGCCAACGCCTGGATACCGAGCACGACGGCGAATGCGTGTGCCGGCCCAACGCTCGACATCTGCGACAGCGACAGGAAGATCCCGCCCATCACTGCGACGCCGAGCGACAGGCTGGCCTGCTGCATCGTGATCAGCACACCGGTGCCGACGCCGGCCCGCTCGGCGGGTACCTGTGATAGCACCACACTAAACAGCGGAGCCATGACGAGCCCGTTGCCGAATCCGGCGATCGCCATGCCCGGGGCAAGGTGCAGCAGCGATAGATCGGACCAGGAATTCAACGCGGTGAGCGCGACAGCCGCCAGCCCGACCACCACAATCAGCGCGCCGGCCGTGATGACCCGGCGACCATAGCGGTTGAGCAGCCGTGGGGTAAGCATCGACGAGACCAACATGCCGGCGCCCATCGGCACCAGAACAAGACCCGCCTGCAGGGCGCTGTGATGTGTCACCTGCTGCAGGCTGACCGCAAGCACGAACATGAAACCACCGAACCCGGCAAAGAATGGAACACCGAGCGCGAGACCGGTGCGCACGCTAGAAACCTTCAACAGCGAAGGCGGCACTAGCGGCAAGCCGCCCGAGCGCTCCATTCTCCGCTCCACGGCAAAGAACGCGGCGGCGGCGAATGGGACGGCGGCTAGCATCGCCCAGGACCACCTAGGCCAACCTTCGGCGCGCCCCTCCGACAGCGGTATAAGCAGCAACAACAGCGAGACCGCCAGCAGCGCAGTCCCGGGGATGTCCAGCCGCAACGACTGCGACGACCGGGTTTCCGGAAGTATCCTGCGGGCGAGAATCAGGCCGACGATGACGACCGGGATGTTGATCAGGAAGATGGGGCGCCACTCGGTTCCGGCGAGGTTGGCCGAAACCAGGACACCGCCCAGCAGCTGACCGGCGACGCTGGCGATGCCCCCCATCGCACCGTAGAGGCTGATGGCCCGGGCGCGATGGCGGCCGTGGGTCGCCGCCTGAATGGTGGCGAGCACCTGTGGAACCATAGCGGCGGCCGACACGCCCTGCAGCGCCCTGCCGAGTACCAGGGTCTCGGTTGTGGGCGCTAGGCCGCAGAGCAGCGAGGTGATCCCAAAGGCCACCATGCCGGCCAGGAACAACCGGCGGCGGCCGAACGCGTCACCGAGCCGACCGCCCAGCACCAGGAGGACCGCATAGGCGATGCCGTATCCGGCCACCACAAGTTCCAACGAAGCGGAAGAGGTGTGCAAATCGGTTTGGATCGATTCCAACGAAACGTTGACCACGAAGAAATCGAGCATGGACAGGAAGGCGCCGAGTAACACAACGAGGACGCCGACCATGCCTACAGTTGACGAAGGCGGGGTAACGTGGGTTGGGTTGACATGAGACCTGACGGCGTGCAGGGGTGCCGCCACCGGCATGCGAACCGCTTCAGGTGTCTGGGGCATAGGTACCACTGTCCGCTCGTATTTAACCAGGTACCAGAGCGTATTTATCCGGGTATAAAACCCACCTGGATAATCGTATGATTTCAGAGCACACTGGCATCATGAGCACAGAAACCCGCACCATCCCCGCAGTTGAGGAACCGACGCTCTCGCCCCAGGAACTGCGCCGGCGGGAACTTTCGCTGTTCCTGCGGGATAGGCGGGAGCGCATCTCTCCCGAACAGGTGGGTCTACCGATCGGCAACCGGCGCCGCACGCCGGGTCTCCGCCGCGAGGAGGTCGCCCAGCTGTCCGGAGTCGGCGTCACCTGGTACACCTGGCTGGAGCAGGGGCGGGACATCCAGGTGTCGGACAGCGTCATCGACGCCATTTCCCGGACGCTGCAGCTGACCGCGCACGAACGGTCGCATCTCTACGTACTGAGTGGATCGCAGGCGCCCCCGGTGGAGCGGGAATGCTCGGCCGTGTCGCCGCAGCTTCGCATCCTATTGGACCAGCTGGAACCTTTCCCGGCCGTGGTCCAAAACGCCCGGTACGACCTGCTGGCATACAACCGCACCTACAATCGGCTCGTCGGTAATCTCGACGAGATCGCACCGGAGGACCGCAACGCATTGTTGCTTGCCTTCACCAAGCCGTGCTGGCGCGAGGTGCTGTTGGACTGGGAGTCCGGGGTGTCACGCATGGTGGCGCAGTACCGAGCGGCGATGGCCGAGCACCTCGACGACTCGGTCTGGAAGTGCCTGGTGAAACGGCTCCGCAATGCCTCGCCGGAGTTCACCGAGCTGTGGCAGCGGCACGAGATCACCGCGCCGGAGAACTGCACAAAACGATTCCTGCATCGTGACGTTGGCCTGATGAAATTCAGCTATACAAACCTGTGGACGGGCCCCCGCTCGGAGACGCGGATGCTGGCCTACATCCCCATCGATGACGAGACCACCGAGCGGCTGCACAAGCTGTACGAGATGGTGCGTGGATAGGCGTTTGTCGCATATTGGAAGCAGCCATATCGCCGGAGTGCCTACTCTCGTATCGGAGCGCGGCCGGTGGAGATCTAGGGACTGCCGTCGCACTTTATGAGTGGAACGCATCAGCTGCCCAATCCGGGGTAGGGCTAACCCGGGCGTTCGGGCACGGGGAGGGACGGAGAAGTAGCTGGCGAAAAAATACCCCCTAGGGGTAGACCTTATACCCCTAGGGGGTTACCTTTGCAGGGCAAGCATTGAGTAAGGGAGTCCGTCATGCATGGCTATTCCGAGAATCGCGAGGATCACCTCCGGCGCCTGCGCCGCATCGAGGGCCAAATCCGAGGCTTGCAGCGGATGATCTCCGAGGACCAGTACTGCATAGACGTCCTCACACAGGTCTCGGCGGCCAGCAGGGCGCTCCGTTCCTTCTCGCTGGAGTTGCTGACCGAACACATGGCCGGTTGCGTAGTAGAGGCGGCGGCCGCCGGTGAGGAGCAGGCCGCGATCAAGGTTCGCGAGGCCTCCGAGGCCATCGCCCGGCTTGTCCGCTCTTGACCGTATATTCGATCAAGTTTCCAGTAATACCGCACTCGGTCCCAGCAACACCGCCACCGTCGGTGGCGCCCGGTAAGGAGAATCCATGACCACCAGCACCTACACCGTGACCGGCATGACCTGCGAGCACTGCGTCAGCAGCATCACCTCGGAACTGACCGAGCTCGGCACTCTGTCCGACGTCCGGGTCGAGCTTCCGACCGGGCAGCTTACGGTCACCAGCGAGGGCCCGATCGACGACGCCGCGATCCGTGCCGCCGTCGACGAGGCGGGCTACGAGATCGTCGGCTAACGATGAAGACCGCAGCCCGGCTATGCGCGGTGGTTCTTACCGCGGCGCTCATTTTTGCGGGCGCCTACGCCGTGGGCCGACTCGTCGGTCCCGCCGACGAGTCGCCCGACCACCCGCATCCCACACATGCCGACATCGGCGGGCACAGCCAGCAACACCCGCAGCCAGTTCCCACAACGCCGCACGCCGCGCCGACCGCCAGCGGGCCCGCTGCAGGGACCGAGGACGAGTCAGACAATGCGGTCGTCTAGGAGGCAGCCGTGAGCTCCAGCATCGCCGAGCGCGCCGAGGCACGTCGCGAGGCCGAATTCGACATCAGCGGGATGACGTGCGCCTCCTGCGCCGCTCGCATAGAGAAGCGCCTCAATCGGCTCGAGGGCGTGGCCGCAACTGTCAACTTTGCCACGGAGAAGGCCCGGGTTCGCTTCGCGGAGTCCGTCGGATTGGGCGAGCTGGTGGCGGTCGTCGAAAAGGCTGGGTATGGGGCACGGCTCTCCGATGCCACATCAACAGGGGAGAAAACCGGCTCGACGGCCGTAACGGGCCGTCGGGCGTTGATCAGCCTGGCGCTGAGCCTGCCCGTGATTGTGCTGGCAATGGTGCCGCCATGGCAATTCACCTACTGGCAGTGGGTGTCACTGGCGTTGGTCATACCGGTGACGACCTGGGGCGCGTGGCAGTTCCACCGGGCGGCCTGGCTGAACCTCCGGCACGGCGCCGCGACCATGGACACACTGATTTCCATGGGAACGCTGGCCGCCCTCGGCTGGTCGGTGTATGCGCTGATCTTCGGCGACGCCGGGGAGCCGGGCATGCGGCACTCATTCGAGTTCACCGTCACCCGGTCGGGTGGCACGGACAACTTGTATCTCGAGGTGGCCGCCGGCGTCACGTCCTTCATATTGACCGGGAAATACTTCGAGGCCCGGGCAAAGCGGCGGGCAGGGAACGCACTCCGGAGCCTGCTCGAGCTGGGTGCCAAGGAGGTCCGCCTGCTGCGGAATGGCAGGGAGCAGCAGGTCCCGGCCGGTCAGCTCCGGGTGGGTGACGAATTCATCGTCCGCCCAGGCGAAAAGATCGCCACCGACGGAATCGTAATCTCGGGATCCTCGGCGGTCGATATGTCCGTGCTGACGGGTGAGCCGATACCCACCGAGGTCGGACCGAACGACGCCGTCACCGGTGCCTGCGTCAACATCAGCGGCCGGATCGTGGTGCGCGCGACCCGGGTGGGGGCGGACACACAGTTCGCTCAGATGGCGCGACTCGTAGCCGAGGCGCAGAGCGGCAAGGCACAGGCGCAGCGGCTGGCGGACCGGGTCTCGGCCCTATTCGTGCCCGCCGTGATCGCCCTCGCGGTGGCGACGCTCGGTTTCTGGCTGGGGAACGGGGCCGACCCGAGCAGCGCCTTCACGGCCGCGGTCGCGGTGCTGATCGTGGCGTGCCCCTGCGCGCTCGGGCTGGCCACGCCCACGGCGCTGCTGGTCGGCACCGGCCGCGGCGCGCAGCTGGGAATCCTGATCACCGGGCCGCAGGTGTTGGAGCAAACCCGAACGGTCGACACCGTGGTGCTGGACAAGACCGGAACCGTGACCACCGGCGTCATGACACTGCGGGACATCATCTCCGCCGCCGGGCAGGACGTGCGGGAGCTGCTCCGTCTGGCCGGTGCCGTGGAGCACGCCTCGGAACATCCGATCGCCCGGACGATTGCCGACCAGGCCGAACAGCGCCTCGGCCGTCTACCCGCGGTGGCGGAGTTCGCCAACGTTCCCGGCCTCGGGGTGCGCGGCACGGTCGAGGGCACGGAAGTGATGGTGGGGCGCCTGTCGCTGCTCGGGTTGCGTGACCTGGTTCTGTCCGCCGAGCTCTCGGCCGCGATTACCGCGGCGGAACATACCGGCGCCACGGTCGTCGCCGCCGGATGGGGCGGGGAAGTACGCGGCGTGTTCGTCGTGGGCGACGAGGTCAAGGCCGGCTCGGCCGCCGCAATCGTGGAGTTGCGGCAACTGGGGCTCTCTCCCCTGCTACTGACTGGAGACAACGCCGTGGCGGCGCGACATGTGGCCGCGCAGGTGGGCATCGACGAGGTAACGGCGCAGGTGCTGCCAAGGGACAAGGTCGAAGTCATCAAACGATTGCAGGCCGCCGGCAGGGCGGTCGCGATGATCGGCGACGGCGTCAATGACGCGGCCGCGCTGGCACAGGCCGATCTCGGCATCGCGATGGGAACCGGCACTGACGCAGCCATCGGCGCCAGCGACCTCACGCTCGTTCGCGGGGACCTGACCGCCGCGCCTGACGCGATCCGACTCTCGCGCCGCACCCTCGGAGTGATCAAGGGCAACCTGTTCTGGGCCCTCGCCTACAACGTGGCCGCGCTGCCGCTAGCCGCTGCGGGACTGCTCAATCCGATGCTCGCCGGCGCCGCGATGGCATTCTCTTCGGTGTTTGTCGTTTCTAACAGCCTGCGACTGCGACGGTTCACCTAACAGAAATTTCGGCAATATGCTGGTGCGGCATACTACGGCCGAAGGTCACCGACCTTGATCGTCTTCAACACGGACGGGCAAAAGTCTTCGGTACTGGACGCAGCGGGGAAGCACGAAAGTCGAACGATATTGCCGTTCTTGGCCAGGATATACACCAGGAACGACGGCTTCTTGGTTTCGGTAGACGTAGTGGAGACGGCGATATTGCCGTTGATCTTTGTCTTCTTCCACGTCGAATCAGCCATCGGGTCCATGTAGGCCTTGGACTTAGCGAACGTCAACAGCCCGTCCGCAGTGTCGATGCCGCCCGGACTGGCGAAACCATAGGAGTCGACGAAACCGTCCTTGCCACTCGCCGCTGCCACATAGCCCGGCGGTCCAAGCACCTTGTCCAGCTTGAAGTCCTTGGGCGCCTGATAGCTGAGCGCCTTATCGGTCGAGTTGATGATGGCACCGAGCGACGAGTTAGAGGCGCTACCGGAGTTGGAGTCCCCGCCACCGACGGAAGACTCATCGTCCTTGAACAGGAAGATTCCGCCCACCACACCGGCCGCGAGTAACACCACGACCACGCCGAGGAGGGCCCCAATCATCGGTCTCCGACGACGCCGGGGCTGGGGACCCTGCTGCCCGTAGGGAAACTGTCCCCCGGATGGTCCCGGCGGCGGGTAGTCGACGCCGGCGGGCGGCCACGGCTGACGCTGCGGGTCGTGTGAGCTGGGGTAGGACTGGTAACTCACGGCCGCTCCTGAAGATGACAAACCCTAGACGCGCGTACGCTGGCTGACCGCGAACCCTATCAGCGAGGTTGAGCGAGGTAGGAACGAAGCGGGAGGTAACCGACCGGTGACGCATAACCTTCCGACCGCGATATTGCTGGACTTCGACGACACTCTAATCGCAACGAGCCACAGCCGACGGGGGTTGTTTTTCGATCACCTCCGATTGTTCGGCGCCTCAGAGGCCAGCATCGAGCGGCTCGCGGAGCGTTGGGGGCTTCCCTTTCCAGAGATGGTCCGGGCAGCGCTAGCCGCGGACACGCGTGAAAACTTCGTGCTCTCCTACATCGAGTTGATGCGTCGGCACCCACCCGCGCCATGTCCGGGGGCCGGGGAACTTCTGCGAACGGCCCGCCGGGCTGACGTGCCGGTGGCGGTGGTTTCCTCGAGTAGCCGACAACTCATCGAGGTCGACCTCGTGACGCTGGGGCTCGATAGCCTGGTGAACCGAATCTACGGCGTCGAGGACGTACCGTTCGTCAAGCCGGACCCCCGGGTGCTCGACCCCGCCCGGCGGTACCTGGGCGAAGAATTCGGTATCCGGGCATTCACCGAGGCGCTGTTCGTGGGCGACAGCCTCATCGATCACGCCGCGGTTGGCGGTGCCTGCCGGTTTGCCGCCGTGTTGTCCGGCAGTTGCACAGCCGAGGAGTTCCTGGCCGCCGGCGTGGCCTCGGAATACATATTCCACTCGTTGGAGGATGTAGTGAGCTTGTTGTCGGCGACTTAGCCCCGTTGTGCGGGTGTGGTACGGGTATGGGGCGATGGCGCGCAGCAGCTGCGTCTTCGGAGTGGCGGTACCGGACACTGCGTCTAGGAAGGCGCGTCCCGGAGCCGTCCAGGATGGACACGCCGACCGGCAAACTACGCGCC
>DATATO010000214.1:0-7444 GCA_036268755.1 Mycobacteriales bacterium
CTTTGCGGAGGAACAGGGCAGTTTCCTGATGGGAATTGCTGCCGCGCTCAAGACCGAAACCCATAAACTCGGGTTCGTAGGTGGATTCGATGACGAGCGGACTCGCCGCTACGAGGCCGGATTCGTCGCCGGCGCCCAGTCCGTAGACGCGGACATTTTGGTCACTTCCCGTTACATCGCTCCCGAGCAGGCTCAGGCCGCGATCGATGCCCGCAACTCGCCGACTCAAGCCCGGACGCTCGCCGAACAGATGCTGCGCCAGGGAACCGACGTGATCTATCAGGCGGCCGGAAACAGCGGCTCCGGTGTCTTCGACGCCCTCGTTACGGCGCGTTCGCAGGGCATGCGTGACGTCTGGGCAATCGGATCGGATCAAGATCAATGGCTGACCGCTACCGAGGATCAAAAGCGGGTCATCCTCACCTCGATGGTGAAGCAATACGACAACGTGGCCTACAACTTCATCCGCGACTACTCCGATCGCAAGGCGCACCCCGGTACGTACCGGGCCACCCTGGCCGATCATGGCTTGAGCTTCACGCTCTCGGGTGGCTTCCTCGTGAAGTACAAGATCGATGACGACCTCAGTCGTGCCGAGCAGGCCATCGCCGCGGGACAGATCACGGTTCCCGCTACGCTGTCCCGGTGACTTCACCGGAACAAGCTGCCATCAGTCGTGCGGCACTTATCGCCGCTCCCAAGGTTGTGCTTCACGACCACCTCGACGGGGGACTGCGTCCCGAAACCCTGGTTGATCTGGGGCGTCAGCACGGTGTGGCGTTGCCCAGCGACGATCCGACGCAGCTGGCCGCCCACATTCGGGCCGGCGCCGCCTCCGGCTCCCTGGTGCGATACCTGGAGCCGTTCGGTTACACCGTCTCGGTCATGCAAACCGAGCCCGCATTGCGTCGGGTCGCGGCAGAGGCCGTTATGGACCTCGCGTCCGACGGGGCTGTCTACGCCGAGATCCGGTTTGCGCCGGAGCTCTCTACGGCGCAAGGCCTGACCCCTCACCAGGTCGTCGACGCGATTCTGTCGGGATTTGAGGAGGGAACGTTGGCCGCGGCGGAGCAGGGGCACCGGATTACGGCGCGAGCGCTGCTGTGTGCGATGCGGCAGGAATCTCGTTCGCGAGAAATCGCCGAGCTGACCGCCGACTACTACCGCCGAGGCACCGGCGTCGTCGGGTTCGACATCGCCGGCCCCGAGGACGGCTTTCCGGCCACCGACCATGCTCATGCCTTCGACTACCTGCGGGAACACGGGGTTCCAGTCACGGTGCACGCCGGCGAGGCGGCCGGGCTGGACAGCATCACCGGCGCGTTGGACATGGGGGCCCGCCGGCTGGGTCACGGAGTACACCTGTCGGCGGATGTCGGGGTCGCCGCGGGCCAATATCGGCTGGGGGCCGTGGCCACTCGGGTAGCGGACTCGGGCGTTGCGCTCGAGCTGTGCCCAAAGTCCAACGTCGACACCTGTGCGGTGCCCTCGCTGTCGGAACACCCCTTCGCCCAGCTCGACCGTGCCGGGGTGACCGTCACCGTCAACACGGACAACCGGCTGATGAGCGGCACCAGCATGACCGAAGAGTTCAGCCGGCTAGCCGAGGAATTTGGCTACGGCTGGGCCGATCTTCGCCGCATCACGCGCAATGCCCTGGACGCGGCGTTCGCCGACGAGGCGCTCCGCCGACGGATCCTCGACGAGCAGATCATTCCCGGCTACGCCGCGTTGTCCAATTAAGCTCAGCAACTTGTGCCAATTGTGTGGTCGGCACCTACCTACCGGCATTTTGTGAAGCTATGCCTTTTAAGGCCGGGTCGACGACATTTCTTCACAAAATGCCGGTAGGGAACTAGCTGTACCAGCGCACGGCGGCCGAGATCTTTCCGATCACTCCGCGCCAGGCGAGCGCCACCTGCTCGGGCTTGAGCCGCCGGATTCGGCGGCGAGCCCAGAAACCGCCGTCTCGTAGCCCCTCGTCGAGGGTGTCCAGCGGCGATCCCTCGGCCAGCGCCGCCAAGGCGTCCTTCAGCCCGCAGGCGTGTGCCGCGTCGCGAGCCACCTCGCCCGCGCTGATCAACAGGTCGGCGTCCCAGACGTCGCGTCCGCCCCGCAGATTGCGGACCACGAGGTCCAGCTCGTACTTGTCCTCCTCTGCCGGCGCGATCAGTTCGGGCCGCAGCTTGGACTTGATGGCCCGAAACGCCTCGACCTCGGCCAGGTCGTGCGGTGCGTCCGAGGCGACGAATTCCACCAGCGCCTGCGCGGTACGGAACAGATGCAGCTCGCCGTCGTGCGTGAGCATCACGGCTTCCTCGCGCTCCTCGCCGAACAGCTCCTCGCCATCCTCCGGCTCCTCAGCGTCCTCCACCGGTTCCGACTCGTCGACGGCCTCCGAAGGCTCTTCGGCGTCGTCCCGCTTGCCCTTTCGCTTGGGCGCCGGCTCGTCATCGGGAACCTGGACGGTTTCCGGCATCTCGAACTCGTCGTCGAACTCCTCGAATTCGTCCAACTCGGACTCGTCCGGCTCGGGCTCTGGTTCCGGATAGAACATCGCCGTCCGGTAATGCCGCAGGGTGTAGCCGACGTTGCCGCCCGGCAGCGCGATCTCGATGGGGTCTATCCCGGCCTTTTCCCAGAACTCGGCGACCTCGGCGGTGCGCTCAAAGTCCGACTCGTCCGCTTCCGGGTTGGGATCTTGGGCGGCGAGTTCCGCGTTCGCCGCTTCGAGCTCAGCGGCGGCCTTCTCCTCGAGAGCCTTACGCCGGCTCTCGGCCGACTTTTGCTTCGCGCTGTTGGATGCCCGCTTTGCCACGTGTTTTCCTTCGACGCCTGGTTGTAATGCTTATGGTCAGCGTAGCCGGGTGCCCATTTCAGAGGGTGCCTGGGGAAGCCGGGACATTACCGGGATGATCGGTCGCACCAGGCCCGCGATTCCGGATGCACGGCCAGGGCGAACATCGCGAAAAGCACAAACATTTGCAGCAGCTGCCCGATATGGAGCCACATCGGATATGGCATAAAGAGTAGGTATGCGACCCCGGCCATGCCAAATATCGACATCCAAACCAGCCGTTTCCACGCCATGCGATTGCCGTGCCGCAGCTGCCAGATCAGAAACGCATAGATCAGCGCGATGGCGACGTTTCCCCAGGCTCGGACGAGGAAGCTAATGTGCAGACTCATCACTGCGGCGTGGTCGGAGTCCAGCGGCTCGTGGCCGAGTGACAGCCTGACGAGCTCGTCGCTGATCAGCAGTGAGCCGAGGGCGGCCGCCACCGACAGCAGGAGGTTGATAGCCAACAGCACGGCTGCGGCGCTGAGGGTGCGCGGCATGCCGGCCGATCCGCCGCCGGCTGTCGTCACGGGTGGCGCGGTCGCCGCCGGCGCACCGGCGGGGAATGCCGGCGCCGGCGCGGCCGGCCATGCTGAGTGCCAGCCCGGGGGTTGAGTCACCTCGGGGTACGGCGTCGCCTCGTGCGCCGGTCCGGCACTTACCGGTGAGTTTGTCTCGGAGAGGGGTCGCGGCGGTACCCGGGCTCGACCCGAAGGTTTGGTGACCGAATCCCATCCGCCGCTAACAGGGGCGTCGACAGTCGGGGTGGCGGGCGGAACGCTCGTGGGCGCCACCCGCGCTCGGCCCGCCGCCGACTCCACGCTGTCCACTCGCCACCGAGCCTTTCCGCAGGGTATTCCCTTGGTCGAAGTTTTCCATATGTCCATGATGTTACCGTTGTTTGCAGTACCGTGAGCGGCCATGGAGCTCACCGTCGTCGATCATCCGCTCGCCGCTACCCGCCTGACCGCGCTGCGCGACGAGCGAACCAGCTCGCAGGAGTTTCGTGCTGCGTTGCGTGAGCTCGCGACGGTGCTGGTCTATGAGGCCGCCCGGCAGTTGCCGGTGGAGAAGTTCGAGATCCATACGCCGCTGACCCCCACTCAGGGGGTGCGGATTGCCAATCCACCGCTGCTGGTGCCGGTGTTGCGCGCCGGGCTGGGTATGGCCGAGGCGGCGATGCAGTTGCTTCCCGAGTCCGCCATGGGATTCGTGGGGCTGGCCCGCGATGAGCGAACTCTCCAGCCCACCGCCTACATGGAGTCACTTCCGGCGAATCTGACCGGCCGCACCATCATGGTGCTCGACCCAATGCTCGCCACCGGGGGATCGCTCGAGCATTGCCTGAAGTTGTTGACATCCCGCGGTGCCGCGGACATCGCAGTGATCTGTGTGCTCGCCGCCCCCGAGGGTTTGGAGCGGCTCCGCGCCGGGGGTTGGCCGGTCCGGGTCGTCACTGCGAGCGTGGACGAGCGGCTCAACGAGCTCGGATACATCCTGCCCGGCCTCGGCGACGCCGGCGACCGCCAGTTCGGGGCGGTGTAGGCCAACTCCGCGACGGTTTAGCGATTCTAACGCAATGGCTTCGGTCCACGGAGTACCGTTGATTCATTCAAGGTCGCTGCCGAGTGGTGACCTGGGAGGGTTAGGTCATAGGGATCATGGCAACCACGGCAGACATCGTTCATTCACCTCCTTCAAACCACCGGGACCAGGCCTATCCGCCTAGTACCAGCCGGGGTGCCTTGGTTGGGGAGGAGACTCCGCGTCCCACTCCGGCACATGACACGAGGCCAAAGGCGCCAGCCAATCGCCCAAATCCTCCCATTCCACCACGTTTTTCGGGGATCAAGGAACACAAAACTGCTTCGGTTCAAATTGACGTTGGTGGCGGAGCAGCGGCCGAGCGGCGAGAGCGGACCGATAAGGCTACCCACCTCCGTAGGCAGAAGGCTCAGGGCGCGCAGTAGTTGATCAATCCAAGGCCAGGGAGTCCTCCACGTGGCTTACGATCCGTTCCCTATCTCTAGCGATGAGGATGGAAACGGCCGCGTCCATGCGGTCAACCTGGCCGAGGCGTTTCGAGCGCACGCTGGGTTAGTCGAGATCACCGGCGGTCCGGACTATCGCCAGGCGTATCTGGATATCGCCCAGAACATCGACGACGCGCATAACGCGATGCCGGACCTGGCGGCCGAGTTGGAGGCCGGCGCTGACCAGCTCCTCGCCCTGCTGTTGCGGCAACGCGAGGAGGCCTACCGGCGCTATGTCGAGGCGGCGCAGGAGGATCCCTACGGCGCCCGTGCTCTGCAGGCCAGGCGCGCCCTCGATGCGCTGAACCAGGCGGTCAGTCGGGCGGTGTTGGTCCGGGACCGGCAGGAACGTGAGGCGAAGGATCCGGCGCGTCGTGCCGGCAAGCAGTCCGGGCCGACCGCCGTGCCGGATAAAGGCAGGCTCCCATCGGAGGCAGGGGAGACCGGCCGCCGGTCCGGTGAGGGTCTCCGTCGCGACGTTTACGACTCCACAAAGTTCGACGCCAATCAAAACATTGAGCAGCAGGCCCGAACGGCTACGACGGAACAGTTGGCAGCGACCGAGGATAAGCTCCGCGCCAGTAAGGGCCAATACGGACCGGACGTCGATGCCGGGATCGACGCCAAAGTGATTGAAGTTAAACGACAGCGACTCGCTAAGGACGGCGCACGAGCCAAGGCCGAGCGCTATGCCGAGGACCATTACGGCGTCGACGCGGGCGATCTCGAACGTCACGGACCCTATGCCGACGGCTTGAGCCGAGATGCCGCCGACCCGACCGCGGCTAAGAAGCACGTCGACGAGGCGGTCAGAAGTGAGAACGCGGCACTAGGCGACCGGAAACCCGTCAAACCCGGTGGAGCTATTCCACCGCCCCTGCGGGCTGGGCGCCCCCCACAGCGTGAGCAGGGTGCGGGACCTCGCGGGCGCGAGGAGCGTATCGCCGCCCAAACGGCGGAAGCCGTGCGGCGCCAAGTTCGAATCCGCAAGGAATTTGTTGCCTAGGGTCTTTCCACAGCTGTGTCCCACTCCACAAATTTCCATGATCGCCGGCGGTACGGGAAGGCGACGGGAGAGGATGGGCAACGTGACCACTTCTCGTAAGTCTCACCTGCCGTTCATGGCCACTGAAGCCAGCAAAGCGATCGCGGCGGCCAGTGGGGTCCGCAACCACGATGTTGCCGTCGTGCTGGGTTCGGGCTGGGCCCCCGCCGCCGACGAGTTCGGCGATCCCACCGTCGGGCTTTCCGTGGAGGAGCTGCCCGGTTTCTCCGTGCCGGGTGTTGCCGGTCATGCCGGTCAGGTCCGATCCGTACCAGTGGGCGACTCGCGCGTGTTGGTGTTTTTGGGGCGTACCCATCTCTACGAGGGGCACGGCGAGAAAGCCGTTGCGCATAGCGTTCGGGTTGCCGCCGCCACCGGCTGCCGGACTGTCATGTTGACCAACGCCGCCGGCTCGCTGCGTCCCGAATGGTCGGTCGGACAGCCGGTGTTGGTAAGCGATCACATCAACTTCACTGCACGATCGCCGCTCGTCGGGCCGGCCTTCACGGACTTAACCGACCTGTACTCGCCGCGACTGCGGGCGCTGGCCCGCGCAGCGGACCCCTCGATCGAGGAGGGCGTGTACGCCGCCATGCCGGGGCCGCACTACGAGACGCCGGCCGAGATTCGCATGCTGCGCACCGTGGGCGCGGATATGGTCGGTATGTCCACGGTGTTGGAGGCCATCGCGGCGCGAGCCGCCGGCCTCGAGGTCCTGGCGCTGTCCCTCATCACCAACCCGGCGGCCGGTATCACCGGAGAGAAGCTGGATCACGCCGATGTGTTGGCCGCAGCCAGGGACTCCGCCAAGAACATGGGCACCCTACTCCGAGACGTCATCACGCGCCTGCCGTAGATCCTGTGGTTAGCTTCTGCCGGCGTTCTCGTCACTTATGGCGACTGGGTGTTGGCGCTGGCCGAAGAGTCGCTTGCGGTGGTGAAGTAATACGCCGCCACGCCACCCCCGATGAGAACGGCCAACAACGCGAACAAGGCTACCCATACCCGAATCGGGGACTTGTGTCCCCGATGCCGCCAGCTACTGCCGCGCTCCTCGGCCTTCCGGGCCCGCTTCGCCGATCGCCGATCTTTCGAGGTAGTCATAACCCGGCGATGCCGGCCACTGGTAGTGCTCCCGGAGCTGGTCTGCTCGGAAGGTGTCTCTACCGGGTCTGGGGGGGCCGTGTGCCGCGTGACGGCTCGCCGCGATCCACGGCGGACTGGGGCCGAACGCCTGCCGCCCGCGTCACTGACTCCCGTGGTGGCGCGGCGCTTGCGAGACGGCCTGGGCCGCGGTGCTCTGCCAACCTTGTGCACAATCTCGGACTCGGCGGTTTCGTCACGGTCTAGGTATGTGCCGCTGGTTTCGGTGCCGGTCGCGCCGTCCACGGTCACGTTGAGCATGTTGCGTAGTTCCACGGTGGCGCGAGCGATGTCCCAACGGTTCACCGGGTCCTTTGCCAACAGACCCATCAGGATGGGCTCTAGCTCACCGGCATTGATCATTCGGTCCGGGGGCTCGCACAC
>DATATO010000215.1:0-5832 GCA_036268755.1 Mycobacteriales bacterium
GTTCATGGCTATCGCGGGTGACGATGATGTCGCGGCGGGGGCGGTATCATTCCGATACCGCGATGGTTCGCAACGCAACCAGGTGCCTATCGCGGACGCGGTTGCGCACGTGCTTGAGGTCGTGCGAAGCCGTGTCAACACCGGTCCCTCGGCGCCGTGAGCCCGGAACAAGCGGTCTCCGGTGAGCAGGCCGGCGGGGACGATCCCGCCGTCCTGCTCTCCGGGGCGGGCATCGACGACGGCATCCAGCGGCTATGGACGCCGCACCGGATGGCATATCTGCAGGGTGAGGGCAAGCCGGCCACGGCGGCGGAGTGTCCGTTTTGTCTCATCCCCCAGCATCCGGACGAAGGGTCGCTGGTGGTCGCCCGCGGCGAGCTCGTCTATGCGGTACTCAACCTATATCCGTACGCTGCCGGGCACCTGTTGATCTGCCCCTATCGACACATCCCGTCCTACACTGACGTCACCTCCGCGGAGCTGGCGGAATTCGGCGCCTTTACCCAAATCGCGATGCGAACCCTGCGTGCTAGTAGCGGCTGTCACGGCTTCAACATCGGGATGAATCAGGGATCGGTGGCGGGAGCCGGCATCGCCGACCATCTGCATCAGCATGTGGTGCCCAGATGGGGCGGCGACAGCAACTTTATGCCCATCGTGGGCCGTACCAAGGTGTTGCCCGAGTTACTCGGCGACACCCGTGCCCGGCTCGCCGCGGCATGGAAGATCGCCGCATCGCCTGTGTGACCGGCCAGCTGAACCTCACGGCGGAAAGCCGCTAGCACAGCCCGCCGGCGGATGGCTTAATGGACGCATGACGACAGCAGGGCAGAGCGCGGATGAGGAGCAGATTCGGGTCGAGCTGCTGGGCGTCTGGCGCCTAGTGACCTGGCAGGTGATCGACGCGGTCGGAACGATCTCCTATCCGCTCGGCGAGGATGCGGTCGGGCAGTTGATGTATAGCGACGGTGATCGAGTGTCCGCACAACTGGTGGCTGCCAATCAACCGAGGTTTTCAAGCGATGACTGGCGGGAAGCCCGGGCCGAGGAGATGACGGCGGCGTGGCACGCCTACTTCGGTTACTTCGGCACCTTCACCATCGACACGGCGGCCGAGGTGGTCATTCACCACGTTGAGGCCGGGTGGTTCCCCAACCTGGTCGGAACCAAACAGCTACGCCACTACCGCCTCGAGAACGGCCGGTTGTACTTGGACGCCGAAACCGCCTGGGACAAGGTCCGGATTGTCTGGGAAAAGCATCCGACGCAGAGCGGCCGACGAGGCTAGCTTTCTGCCCGGTACAGTCGTGGCCGTGCTATCTGAGCTGGCGCGGGGACCCGTCAATCGAGCGCTACGACCCATGGCTATCGGCCTTGCCCGAGCCGGGATCACCCCCAATGTGGTGACGATCGCCGGTACCGTCGGCATCCTGGCCGTCTGCCTTCTCGTGGTGCCGCGCGGCCACATCTTCCTGGCGCTCTGGTTGATCTTGCTCTGCGCGTTCGCCGACCTCATCGACGGCGTGCTCGCCCGCTATACCGGGCTGACCAGCAAATGGGGTGCCTTCCTGGACTCCGTCTGCGATCGTGTCGCCGACGGTGCCATATTCGGCTCGTCCGCCTATTACTTTGCGACCCAGCACCAGTACTCTCTCTCCGCCGCGGCCGTGTGCTGCCTAGTTACCGGTGGGGTGGTCCCCTATGCCAAGGCGAAGGCCGAGAGCCTCGGCCTTCGCTGCGATCTCGGCGTCGCCGGGCGGGCCGAGCGACTGATCGTGATCGGTGTGGGCGGCCTGTTCTACGCCGCGGACATACCAATAGCTTTGGAGATCGGCCTGTGGGCGCTCAGCGCGCTGGCGGTTTTCACCATCGGCCAGCGCTGCTACACCGTGTGGCGGCAGGTCAAGGACCAGCAAGCGAAGCAGTCGCCGGGATGAGCGCCAAGGACGCTCTCACGGCCTCGGCTTACACTGCGTGCTGGCGGGCAATCCGGGCGTTGCCCGCGCCGGCCGCGCGCGGCATATTCCGGCTCGGTGCGGACTACGCCTGGCGGCGCAACGGCGGGTCGGTGCAGCGGCTTCGCCGCAATCTGGCTCGAGTGTTGGGGCACAATCTCGGCGCCCCCCCCGGTCCCGGGCACCTGGAAGATGCTGTACGAGCTGGAATGCGCTCCTATGCCCGGTACTGGTTGGAGGCCTTCCGCCTGCCGTCGCTGCCGACGCGTGCGGTGCTCGACGGCATGGTGCTGGAAAATTCGGAGCTGTTGTTCGACGCTGTCGCTGCCGGCCGCGGCGTGATCGGGGCATTGCCCCATTCCGCCAACTGGGATCATGCAGGCGCCTGGGCGTGTGCCCAGGACCTGCCGCTGACCACGGTGGCCGAGCGGCTCAAGCCGGAATCGCTATATCGCAGGTTCGTCGCGTATCGCGAGGGGCTCGGCATGGAGATACTGCCGACAAGCGGCGGCGCCCAGCCGCCGCTGGACATTTTGACGTCCCGGCTGGAACAGGGCCGGGTTGTCGTGTTGCTGGCTGACCGCGATCTGTCGAGCCGCGGCATCGAGGTGAACTTTTTCGGCGGACGCACCCGCATGCCGGCGGGCCCCGCGCTGTTGGCGCTGCGCACCGGCGCGCCGCTGTTAGTGGTCTCGCTGTGGTATGACGACAAAATTCTCCGGGCCCGGATTCATCCCGCGGTCGGCGTCCCCTCGCAGGGAAACACCCGCGAGAAACTGTCGGCTATGACACAGGCGATGGCCGACGAGTTTGCGCATGGCATAGCGGCGCATCCGCAGGATTGGCATATGATGCAGCGACTCTGGCTGGAGCGGGAACGCGCCGCTGCCGCCGACATCTCGTCACCGGGAAGCCCCGCATGACCCCTGCAGAGCTTGTCGAGCCCCTCAATGCGCATCCCCCGCTGCGTATCGGCATGGTCTGCCCCTACGCCTTCGACGCGCCCGGCGGCGTGCAGGCACACGTGCGGGACCTCGCGGAGGCATTGACCGAGCTGGGGCATTCGGTGTCAGTGCTGGCGCCCGTGGACGACGACTCCGCGGTGCCCGACTACGTTGTGTCGCTGGGCCGGACCATAGCGCTGTCCTACAACGGTTCGGTGGCGCGGGTGGCGTTCAGCCCGATGTCACTCGGCCGGATTCTCCGCTGGCTGCGGAGCGGCAAGTTCGACGTGTTACACCTGCATGAGTTCACAGCCCCGAGCGCCTCCATGCTTACCTGCCTGGTAGCCCGCGGCCCCATCGTGGCGACCTCGCATGTGGCCAAGCACCGTTCGCGTACCGTGGCCGCGGCACACATCGCGTTGCAGCCGCTGTTCGAGAAGATCACCGGCAGGATCGCGGTTTCCGCCCTGGCCCGGCAGTTCCAGGTCGAACACTTCAACGGCGGCGGCGTCGAGATACCCAACGGCGTGGCGGTCCATCGATTCGCCAGCGCACAGCCGCTGCCCGGCTGGCCGGGCGAGGGAGGAGCACTCGGATTTCTGGGTCGTTTCACCGAGTCTCGTAAGGGGTTCGCAGTGCTACTCGCGGCGTTTGCCGAGCTCGCCCCCCGCCGGCCCGGGCTGCGATTGTTGGTCGCGGGTCCCGGGGATCGGGCCGCGGCGCTGGCGAATGTGCCGGCGGCGCTGCGGGAGCGCATCGTGACCCTGGGCACTGTATCCGAGGAGGACAAGGCGCGCATGCTGCGCAGCATTGACGTCTATGTGGCGCCCAACCTCGGCGGTGAATCGTTCGGCATGGTGCTCACCGAGGCGATGGCCGCCGGGGCTGCCGTGTTAGCCAGCGACCTGGATGCCTTCCGTCGGGTACTCAACAGCGGCACCGGGCATGATCCCGTCGAGAGCGCCGGTGAGACCTTTCGCGTCGGAGATTCGCACGATCTCGCCCTCCGGTTGGGAAGTCTGCTCGACGACCCGGAGCGTAGGAACGCTCTGAAAGAACGCGGCGGCCGGGTAGTTGCGCAGTTCGACTGGTCCGTGGTGGCCACTCAAGTGCTCGAGGTCTACGCTGGCGCGATCGCCGCCAGCCCCTCGTCGGTCGTGGCCGACGAGGACGCCTCTCCGGGCCTGGTCTCTCAGCTTCGTAACTGGATGAGCTAGGTGCAACAGTGCCGTGCTAACCGTATGGTGAAACCTGCAGGGGTGCGAATGGCTAGGCAAGGCAGGCTAGAAGACATTGTCATGGAGCACGTACTACGGCTTGCTCGCGACATCGGGCCACGGCCTATTGGCACCGTCTCAAACACCAAGGCATATGAATATCTCCGGGAAGTTGCCGGCCGCACCTACGCGCAACTGTCGACGCACCAAATAGCCCCCCAGCTGGAAGTAGCGGAGCAATGGAGCTGTCGAGTAGAGGTGGCTGGCGAGTCTAAACAGGTGCCAATTCTGCCGGGGTCTCGACCCGTGCGCTTCGGCCTAAGCAGATGCCGGTCATGCAACGGATCTACGCAAGCGTTAACGATTTCGCGGCGGCGCCTAGCGAACCGGGAAGTGTTGCAGTCGTCGCGCTCGGAACGATCCACGAGTCTGACGCCTGCATCGCGGCATACCCAGCCGCAGCGGTTGCCTGGTTCCGCGAAGGGCATCCCGGTCTCTACGCGGAAACTGTATGCGTCCGGGAAAGACGCCAACAGTTCCCGGCTTCGCCATCGAGGAGACGACCGCCCGTGAATGGACGACGCGGCGTGTCTCGGTCAGTGCCGAGATCGTGATCGAGAACCGTTCGATTGCCATCCGCAACCTCATCGCCGACATTGGCAAAGAAAGCCCCAAGCCCTGCTTCGTCGCCCACTACGACAGCAAGCCGTTGACGCCAGGAGGGAACGACAACGCAAGTGGCGTGGCGGTCTTGCTGGCGTTGTTGCAAACGTGGCCGGCCGATCGCCCCGCCCGATTCATCTTCTTCGACGGCGAAGAAGCAGGGCTGTTGGGCTCACACGCCTACGTCGAGGATCTCGCCGCCCAGGGTCGTCTGGGTGAAATCAGCTTTGTTGTTTGCCCGGACTCCGTTGGCTTGGGCGAGCTGCATCTTTACATCGCAGATCGATTCGGTCCATTCCCCGATGACATTCTCGCTCGGGCGCGCAGGGCGTTTGGTGAGCATGACTGGTCCATACCCGAACGAGCAGCACGTTCGGGAGGCAGCGACTTTCGGCCATTTCATGAGCTGGGCGTGCCGTGCCTTTTTCTCTCCGACTTCCCTAACCACGTCCGGCACACGGCCATCGACACCGCCGACCTTATCAATGCCGGCACACTTGCTCGATTGGCCGCCGTGTTGGCCTCAAAGACACTGACGGGTGAATAGCGGCAACGCCGGTTGTTCCCCGCTGGCGATCACCGCGACGAGTGTTGTCTAACCGTTTCAGGCACGTTCGACCTGTAAACGGTTAGATGTATTCGTGGTAGATGTGGACACTTCCCACAGCTTTGTGAACGGGTGGCAAGTTCACCGTCAGTCTGTGGAAAGACTGCCCGGACAAAGGCCGCCTCGGAACTCCTTTTTGACCTGGATCTCTGATATAAAACAGCGGCTGTCCCTCGTGCCCATATCAACGAGACTTGGGGTGCTTCCACATATGGTACTTCAGCCGGCTGAAGTACCATATGTGGAAGTGTCAAAGCATGGGGGATAGCGTTGTTGGATTTTGTTGGGCGTGAGCAAGAGCTGACGGACCTCACTCGAATGCTCGATCAGGTGCATAGCTCGATCGCTGGCCGAGCGCCGGGGCAATGTATTCAGATGCGGGGTAGGCGGCGCATCGGGAAATCCAGCTTGGTGGAGGAGTTTCTACATCGGTCGGATGTGCCAGC
>DATATO010000216.1:0-6544 GCA_036268755.1 Mycobacteriales bacterium
GCGGTGTTGCCGACCGCCGCGACGCTGGAGCTCTACCACAACGCCTTTCTCATCCATGACGACATCGAGGACGAGTCCTGGAGGCGTCGCGGACAGCCGACGCTGCATATCGACCACGGCATCCCGATCGCCGTCAACGTAGGTGATGCCATGCTGTCGATGTCGCTGCAACCCCTGCTCGACAACGTCGAGCGTGTCGGACTCGGGCCGGCTCTGCGCATCCTGCGGGCCGTCGCGCACATGACCCGGCGGACGGTGGATGGTCAGGCCCTCGAGCTGGAGTGGGTTCATTCCAACACCTGGCAGCTCGACGACACTGATTACCTTGCGATGGTTGAGCTGAAAACCAGCTGGTATTCGTTCATCACACCGCTGCAGGTGGGCGCGATTGCCGCCGGTGCCGGACCGGAGTGGACGGCGCCGCTGGAGTCTCTCGGCCGGCACCTGGGAGCGGCCTTTCAGATCACCGACGACCTGCTGAACCTGCGGGCGGATCCGGAGGAGTACGGCAAAGAGATCGGTGGTGACCTGTGGGAGGGTAAGCGCACCTTGATGCTGTTGCACGCGCTGCGATACGCCGAGCCGGGAGACCGGGATCGCGCCGTGCAACTGCTGTCCCGGCGCCGCCCGAGCGCCGACGGTGAGCTGGGGCTCACGACGCTGCTGGACGGGCTCGTCGCCCGGGGCGAGCTGTCTCGGAATGGAAAGTCCGAGATCACGGCTCGGCTGCAGGGACACCGGCCGTCGGAATCGAAGAACCTCGACGACATCCGTTGGCTGTATGGCCTGATGCTCAGCATCGGTTCACTGGAGCACGCCCGAGAGGTCGCCCGCTGGCATGCCCGCAAAGCGGCCCTCCTGCTGGCCGGTCTCGACTGGTTCCCGGCGAGTCGACACCGGGATGTGCTGTGCGACTTAGTCGATTACGTGCATCGGCGCGCGCGATGAAGCCCGAGGATCTGGTCGGAATGCTCACTGAGCTGGAGCGAATCAGGGGGTTAACCCTCGACCTCGTCGAGCGTAGCGTTCCGCCGCTACTCCCGGCCCCACCGACGGACGCCGAAGGCCCCGAGCGAACCATGTTCGAGTTACTTCTGAGCGTCCGCCGCGCGGTGCTCGGAAACCCTGCGGCCGCCCGCGGTCTGCACGACCTGCTCGTTGCCGAGGGTCGCCGATACGCGGACACGGCCGAAGGAGCCGAACTGCGGGATGCGTTGGCCGCATCGGAAGCGGTCGATAACCTTCGACGAATCTGGGAAACGTTGAGCCTCAACGTGCTTGACGGGCCGGCGGCGTCAAACGCGGCCCCCGACGCGTGGGCAGAGCTGTTGGCCGACGCGATCATCGGACACGGCCTCGACAATTCGGTGCTGGGCCGCTTCCGTCCCGAGGGGTTCGCCTGATGCTGAACGATCCCCGCCCGGCGCTGGCTGAGCAGAGCAGCTTCATCGGGTATCTGCTCGGCTTGGCCGGTCTGGCCAGCGCAGTTCGGGTTCTCGCCGCCGACGGCCACTCCCGGGCCGGCATCCCGAGCGACGCCGACGACTTCGGCTACGTGCTGCTGGGTATCGCCAGCGTTGGAGGTGCGATCAACCGCCTCGCCGAATCCGCGCGAGGGGAGCAGCGGGAGCCACCCGACGCAGCACCGCCCCCTTCGGCGAACAGGCGGTGGCTGCGATGAGCGCAGTGCTCGCCAGGACCGATTTCATCCGTACCCCGGTTCTCGCCACCGCCCGTCCGGACGGATTTAAGGAGTGGTACCACTTCGTAATTCACCGTCCGGGCAGCCGGATATTGATCAACTTCAGTCTCACCAGCGAAACCTCCCCGGCCGGTGGGCCTCAGCTGGTGCCCCGCGTCATCGTGATAGCACACGACCACGAGTGGACCGGCGCCGTGGAGCGTTTTGACGACTCCGAGTTGGACGTGTCAGCAGATCTCGGTGTCCTGACCGTCGGGGGCAACCAAATGACGGTGCGTGCGGACGGCTACCGGGTGGTAATCGACCTGCCCGGACACGACATCCGGGGCGAACTCGATCTCACCTCGGTGAGTCGGCCTTTTGCCGTCAACAACCAACCTGTGGGGGACGGGCGGGTCTCCTGGCTGTTCGTGCCGCGGCTGCGTGCCGACGGATGGGTGCGAATAGGACGCCAAGAGATCCGCTTCGAGAACAACGTGGCTTATCACGACCACAACTGGGGCCGCTTCCGATGGGGCGGAGACTTCGGCTGGACGTGGGGTGCGATCCTTCCTGCCGGACCTGATGACCCATGGTCGCTGGTTTTCCAGCAGATGACGGATCGGCGACGGCTGCGCTGTCTGTACCAAGCTCTTTGGGTGTGGCGCCACGACGAGCCTGCCGCCATCTTTCCGCCCGCCGCGGTTCAGACCCGATCGCATGGCCTGCTCGGCCGCCCCGCCGACTGCACCTTGCCGCCGCCGATGCGGCTGGTCCTGCGCGGCGAGGCGTCTGACGTACCGGAAAGAATTGAGATCGTTGCGACGCGGGCAGGCGACGCGGTGCGCGCCGACTTTCGACCGGAGTCTTACGCGCGCCTTGCGCAGCCCAGCGAGGTCTGCCTGGATCGATCAGTCGTGCTGTATGAAAGCAACGGCACTGCTCGCGTGACCGGGTCGATCAACGGGGAAGACATCGACTTCGTCGGAGCCAGCGTATTCGAGTTGCTTTATGGCTGAGCAGGTCTCGTCGCTGCTGCGGCGATCAATCGGGCACCTCGAGGACGAGGTGCCCGCCAGCTACCGCCACATGCTGGAGGCGCTCGGGCCGCTGGTGGTCGAGGTCGACGTCGATGGGGAGGTGTTCGCGCTGAGCGGTGGTCGCCGGGTGGACGTGACGGACGGTCCTGCCGCCGCGAGCAGTGCTCGGGTCAGCAGCTCCCGGGGTACCATCCTGGATCTGGTCGACGCCAGGTTCAGTCTTGACGAGGCCGTTGAGGCCGGGGTTGTCAATGTGCACGGCTCGTTGGACGACATTTTGCGCGCGCACGACGCTCTGCTCGCCTACGTCCACGCTGCGGTTAGGGCGCCGTCGCATCCGGAATTGCTGGCCGCTTTACGGGCAGGGCCGCGATGAGCGAACAGATCACGACACCTGCGTCGTCCGAACGGCGCCCTACGGTGGCGGTCTTGGGAGCGGGCATCGCCGGCCTAACGGCTGCTCAGGAACTGGCAGAGCGCGGCTTCGAAGTCACGGTGTACGAACCTCACCCAGACGAGCGCACCATGCTGGACAACGAGGTGCCGGCAGGCAGCTATCCGCCGATCAAGCTCGGCGGCCTCGCGGCTTCTCAGTATTCGAAGGTCGGCCCGTGCAACGGTGACACCGCCGAGCTGCGCCCCTTTCCCGGGCGGCGCGGCTGGCCACGCATTCCACCCCGCGCAGTTGCGGGTGAGCACGGATTCCGTTTCTTCCCAGCGTATTACCTGCACATCTGGGACCTATTCCAGCGCATCCCGGTGTATCAACGAACAGAGCAGGCCGACGGCCGGGTCTGCTGGCAAATGACGTCGCGCACCGTCATGGACAACGTTAGGCGAGTGGTCACCCAGGGCACCACGGTAGAAGGCAAGCCCTCCCTGGTATTCCCTCGCCAGAGGCCGCGCAGCCTTGCCGAATTACTCACTACCGCAGGCCAGCTCGTGGAACTGGGGTTCAGTGCTGCTGATGTGCAGACTTTCACGGGTCGGTTGCTCCAATATCTCGTCAGCAGCCCGCTGCGCCGCGCAACCGAACTCCAGAACCTTTCCGCCTACGACTTTTTCATCGGCCGTGACGCCACCGTGGCCCGTCGGTACTACTACACACCAGCTTTCGAGGCGGTGCTGCTGGAAATGCCACGGGTGCTTGCCGCGTTCGACTCCCGCTGGGGCGACGCCCGCACCAACTTGACGACCTATCTGCAGCTACAGCTGCAGGCGGACCGCGACGACGACAAAGCCGACGGGGTGCTCAACGGTCCCACCACCGAAGCATGGTTCGACCACTGGTACCGGCACCTGGTCGAGCTCGGTGTGCGATTCGTCCGAACAGGGGTGGGTAGCCTTGTGGCCCCGCGGATCGCCCGCGGCGATGCGCCCCATCGCCGGCCGCGGGTACAGATCCAGCTGACCGACGGGCAGCGCCTGGCCCCCGATTACGTCGTTGTCGCCGTCGACGCACCCACGGCCGAACGAATCACAGCGCCCTTGCGCGCGGCCGGCACGGGCGGCACGGTGGCCGGGCTCGACGGGTTCACCACCTCGGTCCCGCCGCCCGGCGGCCCGTTGGAGCCCACACCGGCTCGCCCATCCGCCCGGCGGGACCCCTACGTGCTTAACGAAATGGGTCGGGTGCCCTGGGACCGGTTCCAAACGCTGGCGGGCATCCAATATTTTTTCGACACCGAGTTCCAGTTGCTCCGAGGGCATATGTACTACGCGGGGACCGAATGGGGCTTGTCGTCGATAAACCAGAGCGGGATGTGGGAGAGGCAACGGACTCTGGCCCACGACGGCCACGTCTCGGTGCTCTCGGTCGACATCGGAGATTTCAACAGCCCGTCGCGTCACCTGGTCGACGAAGTCGGGCACGGCAAGCCCGCGCGCGACTGCACTCCTGACGAACTTGCCCAAGAAGTGTGGCGGCAAATCGTCCACGCCGTCACAAGCGGCGCTCCCAATGTCCCCGAGGCGCTGCTGCCCTGGCCCGCTTGGTATGCGCTGGACCGCAATTTACGGATGAGCGCCGCTCCCAACCAGGGAACCCCGGCGCGAAACGATGCACCGTACCTGATCCCCATCGTCGGAGACTGGCCGAATCGACCTGGATGTGACCCTTGGAACCCGCACGGTTCGTCGTGGACTACGAGGCCGACCGAGGCTCGGTGGCTCGAGAATCTTGAGCAGTGCAATGTCTGGCAGGCTCGCCACGGCGGCTACCAGGTGCATCACAACTCAGTGGTGTTCGCGGGTACGTGGAACAAGACGTTCACCCGGATGACGTCAATGGAGGCGGCTTGTGAGTCGGCCCGCCATGCCGTGAACGCAATCCTTGACCATTACGTGTGGGTTGAGTCCGGCGGCGTCGATCGTCGTGAGAAGACAATCCTCAACTGGCGGCTTCCCTTCGGCTTCATCGACCAAGGCTTCTCAAGCCCTATTCGTTTGCCGACACCTGCTGGCGATTACTGTTATGTCTTCGACATTGAGAACCGGGAGCCATACGAGACCCGCGCGCTGCGCAACCTCGATTCTCGGTACTGCTTGGCCTCGCAGCCCCATCCGATCGATTTCTCGGTCGCCAACTCGGGCCGACCCGAATTCCCTGCCCCTTCAATTAACGGAGGTCAACCCATGACGTCGCCCTCGACCGACCAAGCACAGCAGTTGCTTTCCCACCTTCAAGCCTGGCGCCAGTACCTCGAACGGGCCGTGGGCGCTATGGCGCCTACGCAGTATGTGCCGCCGCCCGGGTGGGGAATGTCCGTCGCGCCGCCGCCGGCACCATTCATGCCGCCGCCGATGCCGGTAGCTATGGCCACCCCGCAGACCGATTACGCCCAGCAACTCATTGCTTGCCTCCAAGCCTGGCGGCAGTACCTGGAGCAGATGGGCGCCACGGCGGCTGGGCAGCCGGGCCCGGCCACCTCTCCGCCCCCCGCGACATCGGCGCAGCCCGACCCGGTTGCCGACGGTGCACCGGTGGACCCGACGCCCGGCCGGGCCCGCTCGGCTTCCACGCCGCAGGCGCAGGAGTACGTAGTGCCAGAACACGGTTTCATGAGCGACATCGCTTTTATGAAGTTACCGGAACACCATGAAGGCGAACCATTTTCGGGAAGCGGCTCGCTCTACAATCCGAGCCGTTCAACCTTATCGTCATCGCCGTTGGCCGAGTTTCAACCGAATTCGGCATATGTGTCAGCGCATTCCGCTAGCTCGACCGGGTTGGTCTCTGCTGCGCAAGAATCGTTGTACTCGAGTTTTGCCACGCCGACGGCTCGCGGACAGCAGCAGAAAGCGGTGCCGAGCAGCAGGCCCGAGGGGTTAGAGGTCATCGGACCGCTGATTGAGGGAAGCAAGTAGCTCGCACTCGATACGTTCGCGCCCATCGTCGCCGGGCTGGGCCGACCTACCCGGCTCCTCTGCATCGCTGCTGGCTCTGCACCATCGCCGGGCTAGGCCGAATTGCCCGGCTCCTCTGCATCGCTGCTGGCTCTGCATCGTCGCCGGGCTAGGGTATTCGCCGTGGCTGAGACCGCCCCGTTGCACGTGCAGCTGATCGCCAAGACCGACTTCGTCGCGCCGCCCGACGTGCGGTGGAGCACCGACGCCGATGGCGGCGAAGCGCTGGTCGAGTTCGCCGGCCGGGCCTGCTACCAGAGCTGGTCCAAGCCCAACCCTAAAACGGCGACGAACGCCGGCTATCTGCGCCACATCATCGACGTCGGACATTTCTCGGTGCTCGAACATGCGAGTGTCTCGTTCTACATCACCGGGATCTCGCGCTCCTGTACCCACGAGTTGATCCGCCACCGCCACT
>DATATO010000217.1:0-9018 GCA_036268755.1 Mycobacteriales bacterium
TAGCTGATGTCTCGCTTGTTAGTTAGCCAGGTGCCGAAGAACGCGGACACACCGCCGTAGAGCAGGACCATCAGCATGCCGCCCCACCAGGGGGGAGCCACGCTGGCGACCTTATCCGCACTGGTCATGACCTGAGTCGCCCCGTACGGCAGGTAGTAGTACAGGCCCTCGAGCCAGTGGATGCCCCAGCCGACGGCAAGGCTGCTCAACAGTGCGCCACCAACCTGGCTGACGAAGTAGGTCACGATGAGTGCGACCACGGCACCGATCTGGTTCTGCAGCAACGTACCGATGCCGATGCCGAGAATGGCCCAGACACCGAACGCCAGCAGGTTCAACACAATGACCTTAATGACGTCGGGCTCGCCCAGCGAGGCACTCTTGCCCAGGCCGGACAGGACCGCCGCTCCGATCGGGATAGAGACGATGGTGCAGATGAGTCCGTAGGCGACCCCCCAGCCCAGCGCCACGATGAACTTGGCGATGATGACGTTGATCCGCTTGGGGGTCGTCAGGAAGGTCGACGTGGCTGTCTGGTGCCGGAACTCGTTGGTGATCAACAGCGTGCCCAAAATGGCGGAAAGCAGTACGCCGAAGTACTGGCCCGAGGTGTAAAGCGCCCCGGCGTGGTAGTTCACCGAGTTGGGGCTGGTGCTGTTGAAATCGCTCTTCGCGATGGTCCAGTTGATCAGCAGGGCGAGGCTGACGGCCCCGAGCAGCCCGATGAGCATGGCCCACCACACCTTGGTGGTGATGACCTTGAGATATTCGCTGCGGAGTAATCCTGTCATCGGATTGACGCCCCCGTCCGGGTGTACTGCAAGAACACATCTTCCAGGTCCGCGTGCACGGTAGAAAGTTCATCTACCTCCACACCGGCCTGCAGGGCGATCCGACCGACTTCCTTGGAGCTGAGGTTGTCAATGTAGATCTCGGTTGCGCTGGTACGTCGTGCGACGACCTGGTTGCCCAGCGCCTGTAGCAGTGCGTCTGCCTGGCTGGTGCGCACCCGAACCGACTGCTTTGCCTCGGCGAGCAGGTCGGCGACCTTGCCCTGCCGGCGGCTTTGCCCATGGGCAATGATCACGACGTCGTCCACGGTTTGCGAAACCTCGGCGAGGAGGTGACTCGAAACCAGCACCGTGCGGCCCTGCGCCGCAAGCCCGCGAAGGAATCCACGCATCCAGCGAATACCCTCTGGGTCTAGGCCGTTGGTCGGCTCGTCCAGGATGAGTACCTGCGGGTCTCCCAACAGGCCGGCGGCCAGGCCGAGGCGCTGTTTCATACCCATGGAATACGACTTCACCTTGCGGTTGGCGGCGGGCATCATGCCCACGAGCTGAAGCACCTGGTCCGCCCGGTACTCCGGAATGCCGGCCGCCGCGCAGATGATGCGAAGGTGATTGCGTCCGGTGCGAGCGAGGTGGAAACTCGAAGCCTCCAGCGCCGCGCCCACCGTGCGTACCGGCGAGCCTAGGTCGTGATACGGCCGGCCGCCAATGGTCGCGACCCCCGCGGTAATGGAGATGAGGCCGAGCAGCATGCGCAGCGTGGTGGTCTTACCGGCGCCGTTGGGCCCGAGGAATCCAGTGACGGTACCCGGTTCAACGGAGAAGGACAGGTTGTCGACCGCCCGAACTCGTTTGAATTGCTTGGTGAGACCGCCCACGACGATTCGCCCCGGGATGGGGGCGTACGGGTTGAGATCGTGTGGTGTCGGTCCGGCTTGTGCTGGTGATTGCGCAGGGTAGCCCCCGTAGGGCCCCTGTGGCGCTCCTGGATGCATCCGCGCTCCTTTCGTTGGCGGTGAGCTTAGTCTGCGCCGTATTCCTCGGTGCCATAGGTGCGCATGTCGTAGCGGGTTTGTGCCCTTACCCGAATGGCGCCAAGGTCCGCCCCAGCATGTTCCTGAGCGCAGGCTCCAGGGTGGGATGGCGAACTGGTAACCGGCCGCTAGTGCCGCGGCGGGCGAGACCCGTTGGCTGGCCAACAACATTTCTTCTGCCGCTGGGATCCCAGCACCAACGCAAGGCCCCGCCGCGGCGCGGTGAACAGGGCGGGACGGCGGAGCACCCGGCCAACGCCCGGGTGTATTCCCGATTGGTCACGGGATTCGGCGACACGACATTGAGGGCGCCGACGACCTCGGCACGAGTCACGGCGTGGTGCAGCAGACCGACAGTGTCGTCCAGCCCGATCCAGCTTAACCATTGATTGCCGCGGGAGAGTGTTCCGCCCAGCCCTAGACGGAACAGCGGAAGTTGAGCTCCCAACGCCCCGCCGCTCGGCGACTGTACGACGCCGGTGCGGGCGTGCACCACGCGAATCCCGGCCGCCTCCGCTCTCTCGGTGGCGCGCTCCCACTCGCTGACCAGGTCGGTTAGGAATCCCGTACCCCTGCCGCCGCTCTCGGTGAGCGCTTCCGCCCCTCTGTCGGGTCCGTACAGCCCGATAGCCGATCCGCAGATCAGCGTTCCCGGGCCGGTGTTGTCGCCGGCTGCAGCGCACCGAGCCGGTCATGCCAGGCAAACACCTCGTCGACCGGTGCTTCTACGGTGGAGGAGAACTGAAGCTGCGGCATAGTTACCTCACGGGTAGGTGGCCGATTAAAGCCGGGGCCAGGCGGGTAGGACATACCCCACCTGCGCAGCCCTAAGGTAGCTGTACTCGGATCCTGGCATCTAGGTAAGACAAGGGAGCGTCCTATGGCGGAGCGAGCGGCGAGGAAGGCTCGGCCGTTGATCCGCTTGCAGGTCCTGCGCACCGAGCGGCTCAGCCCACATATGGTCCGGATAGTCGCCGGTGGCAGCGGGCTGGCCGAGTATGTCGGCAACGGCTGCACCGATGCCTATGTCAAACTAGCGTTCCCGCTTCCGGGCGTGGCCTATCCAGAGTCGATGGATCTGCGGGTCATCCGGGCTGAGTATCCGCGTGAGCAGTGGCCGAAGACCCGCACGTATACCGTGCGTTACCTGGATCGGCAGGCCGGAGAACTGGCCTTGGACTTTGTCGTGCACGGTGACGAGGGGCTGGCGGGGCCCTGGGCGCTGGCCGTTCAACCCGGTGACGACATGCTGATTGCGGGCCCCGGCGGCAGTTACGCGCCGACTGTGGAGGCGGACTGGCACCTGCTCGTCGGCGACGAAAGCGCACTGCCTGCCATTTCCTCCGCGCTGGAACGCATACCGGACGGAACGCGGGTCCGCGCGATCATTCGGGTGGCTGACGCCGCGGAGGAGCTGCCGCTCGTGATCAAAACAGGCACGGAGATCACCTGGCTGCACCGGTCCTCGGGGGGTGACATCGTCGAGACCGTGCGGGCGCTGGACTTTGGTGAGGGCATCGTGCAGGCCTTTGTTCACGGTGAGGCCGGATTCGTCCGCGAACTGCGCCGACATTTGCTCGAGGACCGCGGGGTCCGCAAGGACCTACTCTCACTGTCCGGATACTGGCGTCAGGGCAAGGACGAGGACGGTTGGCAGGCGGAGAAGGCCGAGGAAAAGGCCAAAGCCGTTCGCTAGGATCTCTTACGCGGATCGCCGCGTCAGGTTTTGGCCACGACTGGCCGGCTAGGTGGGACAGTTTCGCACGGTGCTTCCCGCTTCCTCGTGTACCCCTGCGCCACGGCCAAGCCGAGGTTCGGCGGATTGTGTGCAGCGGCAGTTCAGTGCGCCCATGTCATGTGTGCCATTTCAAAAAACTTTTCCCTGCGACACATCCAACCCAGCCCCAGCGCCGAACACCCTATTGGAGAGTCCACACTCTCGGACCGTGTTCGGTCTCCCAACCGGGTGCCGAGCAGTCGAGTACATCGAATGGGGAGAAATATGCGTTTCCGTAAAATCGCAGTTGCCGCGGTGGCGGCTGTCATTGCTACCGGTATTGCCGTTGGAACTGCCGGAACGGCCTCGGCCAGTTCTGTGGGTGTCAACGTAGATAGCCATAGCAGCAGCTGGAACCACAACTCGGGCGATTGCTGGTACAACGACGGGCTTCTGGGCGGCTTGCTCGGCAATAATCACTATCGCCATCACCGCTACAACAACGATGACGATTACAACAACTACAACAACGATTCGGGTCTGAGTCTGGACCTAAATCTGTAAACGGCACAGTCTGAAAGTTTCGCAACGGCGGTTGCGGCCCCCCGGCCTGCAGCCGCCGTTTTTATGCGCTCTAGCTTGTAAAACGGTGATGAGCAATATATGCGCTTTGTCCTAAAAAAGTTTTTTGTGTGCTTTTCTCTAAAACCCTTGTGTCCGGAACCTCCGCTTACTTAACTGTCCACACGCGACCTAAGCATTTCCGGCCGCGTCTCGGTCAGCAGATTCTGGTGGCCGAGGTAGATGGGGCGGATGAAATAGGGGTACAGATATGCGTTTCCGAAGACTCGCTGCAGTAGCTGTCGCCGTCGTGATTGCTACGGGCGTCATAGTGGGTGTCGCCGGCCCGGCATCTGCCGACTCCGATGCCGCTGATTCTGGTTCTGGTTCTGTTTCTGGCAACGTTCACACCTATTCGCTGCTGGGCGGGAAAGACGGCCTGTTGAGCGGCCACGCCGGGTTGTTGTGCGGCGACGACGGGTTGCTCGGAGTGCATGGTCTACTCGGCGGGTTATTGGGTGGCTTACCCATTGCCGGTGATCTTCTCAACGGCCGGGGCGGTCTGCTGTGCGGAAGTGACGGCCTGCTTGGGGAGAAAGGGCTCATCGGTGGGTTACTAGACGATAACGGCATCATCGGCAGTTTGCTGTAGCCGTATGACACGGGCCCGGCCAGGGTTGCCGCGATGCGGCTTCGCTGGCCGGGGCCCTGTCATATCCCATCCATGCGTGTCTTCTCGTTGTGTCGTTTCGTGTCAGCCCGGTGCCGCTATAGCCTGGATCCGTGTCGAACAAGGCGGAAGGCGCCGAGCTACCTTCGCGGTGGCTACGAACGATCGGCGAATTTGAGCATGTGCTCCGCGCCCAGGTAGGCATGGCCTCCCATACGGTTCAGGCCTATGTAGGGGACGCGGCTAGCTTCGCGACGTATGCGGCCAATCACGGCAAAGCCGACGTAGCCGAGTGTGATCTGGCGACGCTGCGGAGCTGGCTTGCGGAGCTCCGCAGCGCCGGCGCCTCGCCGGCCACGCTCGCCCGTCGCATCGCGGGGGTGCGTTCGTTCACCGCTTGGGCGCATCGGGCGGGAAAGTTATCTAACGACCCGGCCCTCCTGCTGCGCGGGCCCAAGCTCGGCCGCCCTCTGCCCGAGGTGCTACGAGCCGATCAGGCCGAGGTGATGTTGACGGTCATGGCCGACGACGAGCCGATAGCGCTCCGCAATCGAGCCATGCTGGAAATGTTGTATGCCACCGGGATTCGAGTGAGCGAACTCTGCGGTCTCGACCTCGGCTCGGTCGACGGCGACCGGCGACTGCTTCGCGTGATCGGCAAAGGAAATAAAGAGCGCAGCGTCCCGTTCGGGATACCGGCCTGGCGGGCGCTGCAGCGGTATTTGAAGGACGCGCGGGCCGCGCTGTTGGCGGAACGCAGCCGTGGCGCCTCATGCCCCAATGATCGGGTGCTGTTCCTGGGCGCCCGGGGCGGCCGTATAGATCAGCGTGAGGTGCGTCGAGTGGTACACGCGGCGGCGCAGCGCGCCGGCGTGCCCGATATCGGCCCGCATGGCCTGCGGCATTCCGTCGCTACTCATGTGCTTGAGGGCGGCGCAGACCTGCGGAGCGTGCAGGAGTTACTAGGCCACGCCAGTATTGCCACCAGCCAGATCTACACCCATGTCTCGGTGGAACGGCTTCGCTCAGCCTTCCAGCAGGCCCACCCGCGAGCGTAGGACACTGGGATGAGCCTTAGCTGCGGCAACGTTGGCCAAGTTTGCGAAGATCTTCGCGGATGTCGTTATGTCCAGGGCGCTGGATGACTGCCTGGTTATCCGGGGAAGGCGTCACTGGGCTTCAGCGGCTTGAGTCGAACCCTGCCGTGGCCGAGTAGGAGTAGCGGGTCGAGGTAGGTCTCACCCACGGCGCTGGTCAGCCGGAGGCCCCAGTGCAAGCACGCAGGTGCTGGGCACCCCGCGTGTCCTGGCAGTAGTCGACCGATGACGTCACCAACGTTCACCACCTGCCCGACCGTCACGGCGGGTGTCACAGGCTCGTAGGTCGTCCGCAGTCCGTCGGCATGCACGATGGAGACGGCCGGACGCCCTGCCACCTGCCCGGCGAAGGCGACTTTGCCTCCTCCGGCGGCCCGAATCGGAGAGCCGACCGACGCCGACAGGTCGACGCCGCGGTGTCCGGGGCCGTATCGATGAGCCCCCGGGTCGAACCTTCGCGAGACGCTGGCATGTATGGGCGGTCCGAAGGCTTGATCGGTCGATAAATGCTCGCCTACGCTGGGCCCCGTCGCCGCCACGGCGTCCGCCGACCCACCCAACAACAGCAGTATCACTCCACACAACACGGCACGCATGCCCCGATACTGAACCCGCTGTTCACGCCGCATTCGCCGTCGGGTCAAGTCTGTGGAAACAACGCCGCATTGTGGACACCAACCGGGTATCTGCATTCGATCGGTTCGGCCGTATACTCATGTCTGGTGCCGTTTAGGCGGCCCATTATCAGCGGCCTTGCGTCAAAGCCGACTACGCGCGTTCAGCACACGACTTGCCTCCTCGGTCCCGTCCCCCGGGTCCGCCACGGCAAGCCACGAACGCTAGGGCAGTCATCTTCAGATGACCGCGACAACCGAGGAGCGGGTTCACCTAAGCCCGCGTGAGAGAAAAGGCACGGAAACAGCCATGGCTGTAGTAACAATGCGTCAGCTGCTGGAAAGCGGCGTCCACTTCGGTCACCAGACCCGTCGGTGGAACCCCAAGATGAAACGGTTCATCTTCACCGACCGCAACGGCATCTACATCATCGATCTACAGCAGACCCTGGGATACATCGACCGGGCCTTCGAATACATTCGCGAGACCGTGGCTCATGGCGGATCCATTCTGTTCGTCGGAACCAAGAAGCAGGCCCAAGAGGCCATCGCCGCCCAAGCCCAGCGTGTCGGCATGCCCTACGTCAACCAGCGTTGGCTGGGTGGAATGCTCACCAACTTCTCCACCGTTTACAAGCGGCTTCAGCGCCTCAAGGAGCTCGAGGTCATCGAGCAGACCGGTGGCGAGAACGTGCTCACCAAGAAAGAGGCACTCGTTCTGCGTCGCGAGAAGGACAAGCTGGAGCGCACCCTCGGCGGTCTGCGTGACATGCAGAAGTTGCCCAGTGCGATCTGGGTTGTCGACACCAAGAAAGAGCACATCGCTGTCGATGAGGCCCGTAAGCTCGGAATCCCCGTGATCGCGGTGCTGGACACCAACTGTGACCCCGATGATGTCGATTACCCGATCCCCGGCAACGACGACGCCATTCGTAGCGCCGGCCTGCTCACCCGGGTCGTGGCGGACGCCGTAGCCGACGGTCTGCTGGCCCGCGCCGGTGGCGCCGAGGCCGACGAGAAGCCGGAGGCTGCCGGTGTTGCCGCCAATGAGCCCCTTCCCGAGTGGGAGCGCGACCTCCTCGAAGGCGCCAGCAAGTAGCGGCCTCGCGGCTAAACCACACAACTTGAGAAGAAAGCGAGTCATGGGTAATTTTTCAGCTGCGGACGTGAAGCGGCTTCGCGAACTCACCGCCGCCGGCATGATGGACTGCAAGAAGGCCTTGGAGGAGTCCGACGGTGACTTCGACAAGGCCATCGAGATCCTGCGGGTCAAGGGCGCCAAGGACGTCGGCAAGCGCGCCGGCCGAACCGCGGCCAACGGACTCGTCGCCCACGCCGGGTCGGCACTGATTGAGCTCAACTGCGAGACCGACTTCGTGGCCAAGAACGACCAGTTCCAGCAGCTCGGCGCCAGCATTGTCGCCGTTGCCGACTCGGCGCGCCCCGCGAGCGTGGCGGATCTGCTCGCTGCTTCGCTATCCGACGGTCGGACCGTTGCCCAGGGCGTCGAGGCGGCCTCCGCGGTCATCGGTGAGAAGCTTGTCATCGGACAGCTCGCCGTTTTGGAAGCCCCGGTCGTCGTCTACCTGCACAAGCGCAACCAGGACCTGCCACCCCAGGTTGGTGTGCTCGTCTCCTACCAGGGGTCGGGCGAGGCAGCCGCGGCCGCGGCCAAGGCCGCCGCAATGCAGGTCGCTGCGATGCGCCCACGTTACGTGTCTCGTGATGAGGTGCCCGCCGATGTTGTGGCCAGTGAGCGCCGCATCGCCGAGCAGACCGCCCGGGAGGAGGGCAAGCCCGAGGGCGCCATCAGCAAGATTGTCGATGGCCGGCTCAACGGCTTCTTCAAGGACTCGGTCCTGTTGGAGCAGCCGTCGGTGCAAGACAGCAAGCAGACCGTCAAGGCGATACTGTCGGCCGCGGGTGTGACCGTCACGGGATTCAGCCGGATTGAGGTTGGGCTGCAGGCTTAATCGACTAACCGCTAGAGATCGAGAGAGGCGCTATGGCTGATCAGACTGGCCCGGTCACCGACGGCGGACGGCGCCAATGGCGGCGGGTGCTTCTCAAGCTCTCTGGCGAGGTTTTCGGCGGCGGTCGCCTGGGTGTCGACCCAGACGTGGTCCAGGCGATCGCTCGCCAAATCGCCGAGGTCTCGCGGGCCGGTGTCCAGCTGGCCATCGTCGTGGGTGGCGGCAACTATTTCCGCGGTGCTGAGCTATCGCAGCGGGGCATGGATCGGGCCCGCTCGGACTATATGGGCATGCTGGCGACGGTGATGAACTGCCTCGCGTTGCAGGACGCCCTGGAAAAGCTCGGCATTGACACTCGGGTGCAGACCGCCATCACCATGGGGCAGGTCGCCGAACCTTATATTCCCCGTCGGGCGATTCGCCACCTCGAGAAGGGCCGAATCGTCATCTTCGGGGCGGGAACCGGCATGCCCTACTTCTCCACCGACACCGTCGCCGCGCAGCGGGCGCTCGAAATCCACTGCGAGGTGCTGCTTATGGGCAAGAGCGGCGTCGACGGGG
>DATATO010000218.1:0-13730 GCA_036268755.1 Mycobacteriales bacterium
TCATTGACGCCGCCGATGCTGCACACCTCGATCCGGGCCGGCCGGGACTTGCGTTAGTGCGGCGCGGAGGCGGACTCGAGCCGGTTCAAATTGCCCATACCGGGTGGTTAGCCGACCTGGACCCGGCAGCAACACCCGTGGTGCGAGCGGTCCCGTGGCACGGCGGCGCCGCCCCGCCGCCCGAGCCCGCGGCGCACATGCCAACGGCGCTGCCCCAATTGGTTGCCGGTGTGCGTCGCGCCGCCGAGCAATTACCCGACCGCGCGCCCTTACGATGGCCTTGGCTACCGCCGCTGCCGCGGCTCGTCATGCTGTCCGAACTCGACGTTTCCGGTTCCGAAACCGCAATAGGCCTGCTGGATCTGCCGGACAGGCAGCTACAACTCCCCTACCGGATAGACCTCGCGGAGACCGGAAACACGGCCATCGTTGGGAGTCCGCGCAGCGGACGAAGCACCACGTTGCAGACGATCGCCGTCAGCTTGGCTCGGGTCCACTCACCGCAGGACCTGCGGCTGTTCTGCCTCGACGGAGGCGGACAACTTGAACCGCTGCGACGCCTGCCGCATTGCGACGCCATAGTTGCGGCCGACGATATCGAACACCTTTATCGGGTGTTTAGGAGGCTGCGGGCAGAAGTCCGAGCCCGTCGCCACAAGTCCGGTCCCCGTTTGGTGCTCCTGCTCGACTCGTGGGAGACGATCCGGGATGCCCTCGACGAGGTAGAGCACACCGAACTACTTGTCACCCTGACCGGTCTGTTGCGTGAGGCGAGCGTCCAGGCATTCGTGAGCGGCGATCGTTCGCTGCTCGCCTCCCGGCTATCGGGCGCCTTCCGCACCCGCCTTGTACTGGCGCTGACGGATGTGTCGGACTACGCGTTGGCCGGGATAGCTCGCCGAGAAATCCCGGAGGAACTGCCACCGGGTCGTGCGCTGCTACCGAGCGGCGGCGAGTTGCAGCTGGCCGTGGTCGACCGGGAATTTCGCCCCGAGGCGATCTATCACGCGATCGCAGAGATTTCGCAGTGTTGGCGAGGCACGGTATACGACTCGTTCGCCGTGCGTAGGCTCCCGAATCATGTGAGCGCGAGAGAGCTGGATCCGGCCGGCGGACGTTGGCGGTTGCCGCTCGGCCTGGGCGGTGACAGCCTGAACACCGTCGAGCTGGACCTGTCGGAAACCAAGGCCGGGTTAGTCGCCGGTGGACCCGGCAGCGGCAAGACGTCAGCGCTGGCGGCCATGGCACGGGCCGCCGAGCGACAGGGTCTTTTCGTCGTCATCGTCGGGCAGGAGTTTGGGCCGTCGGTCGCCGTCGCGCCCGGGCTTCCAGTGGCGATAGACGAGCGACAGCTGAGAAAGTTGATTGAGGCCCGGGGATCCGCGCTCGTTGTTGCCGACGACGTGGAGCTGCTTCGGGACACCGAGCTCGACTCGGCGCTCGCCGGGCTCATCGCGGACCGTAGACATCGGGTAGTGCTGGCCGGCGACGCGGCCGAGCTCGCGGCGGCCTTTCGGGGCTGCATCGCGGAAGCTCGACGTCGGCGCAACGGCCTGTTGCTGGCGCCGGGACCGGGAGATGGCGAACTATTCGGCCAAGCCAAACTGACCAAACTCGTGTCGACAGGCCTTGGCGCACCCGGCCGGGGAATCCTGGTGCAGCGGGGACGAGCCGTCACCCTCCAACTGGCTAACGTGGATCCATATGTGGATAGCGATGGTCCGCGGGCGGCACAAACGTCTCCTTGATTACGCGCGGGGAAATCCACCGCATCAGGTTGAAAACGCTGCCGGCCTTGTCGTTGGTTCCGCTCGCCCGGGCCCCGCCAAAGGGCTGTTGGCCGACGACCGCGCCGGTAGGCTTGTCGTTGACGTAGATGTTGCCGGCCGCATAGCGCAGCGCGGCCAATGAACGCGCGATCACGGTCCGGTCACGCGCCCACACCGCCCCGGTCAGGGCATACGGCGCCACCTCGGACGCCTGCGCGACGACGGCGTCGTACTCGGAGTCGTCGAAGACATGAACGGCCAGGATCGGAGCGAAATATTCGGTAGTGAATGCCTCGTGATTCGGGTCGTCGCATTCCACGATCGTGGGCCGAACGAAGAAACCGACACTGTCGTCGACGCGGCCGCCCGCGACGATGCGGCAGCGTGGATCTGCCGTCAGCCGAGCGATCACCGCCTGTGCCTTATCGAATGCCCGCCTATCGATCACTGCGCCACCGAAGTTGCCGAAGTCGGTCACATCGCCGTACGGCAGCTCCTCGGTGGCCGAGGCGAGATCGTCGCGCAGTTTGGCCCACACCGATCGAGGAACATAGGCACGAGACGCGGCTGAGCACTTTTGGCCTTGGTATTCGAAGGCACCGCGCAGCAGCGCCGTGCGCAGCTCCGGTAACAGGCCGTGGACGCTGGGGTGAACGATGATGAAGTCTTTTCCGCCGGTCTCCCCCACAATGCGGGGATAGGAGCGGTAGCCATCGATATTGGCACCGACGGTCTGCCACAGGTGCTGAAAGGTTTTCGTGGAACCGGTGAAGTGGATTCCCGCGAGGTCACGGTGTGGCACCGCCACCTCGGAGACGGCTAAGCCGTCCCCAGTGACGAGATTAACCACGCCCGGAGGCAGCCCCGCCGCTTCCAGCACCCGCATCGTGTAATGCGCGGCCAGCTGCTGGGTGGGGGACGGCTTCCACACCACCACGTTGCCCATCAGCGCGGGGGCGGTCGGCAGGTTGGCGGCGATGGACGTGAAATTGAACGGGGTGATCGCCAGCACGAATCCCTCGAGCGGACGGTGATCGAACCGGTTCCAGGTGCCGTTCGGCGAGGTGAGTTCCTCGCTGAGCAGGCGCTCCCCAAACCTTGCGTTGAACCGCAGAAAGTCGATGAGCTCACAGGCTGCGTCGATTTCGGCCTGCTGGACGGACTTGGACTGCCCCAGCATGGTGGCGGCGTTCAACGTGGCGCGCCAAGGCCCGGCAATGAGATCGGCGGCGCGCAAGATGACGCTGGCACGATCGGCATAGGAAAGATCGCGCCACGCCGGCGCCGCAAAAAGGGCGGCCGCAATCGCCCGTCCTACGTCGTCACCACTCGCATTCCGCAGCGTCCCCAGTACGCGGTGGTGATCGTGCGGCTCGATGACGTCGATAGATTCGCCGCCGCCGAGCCGCTGCACGCCGCCGACGGTCTGCGTCAGCTCCAGGTGCTCACCCCGCATACGGGATAGCTCGGAGTTCAGCGCCGCCGTCTCGGGACTACCCGGACGATAGGTGAGCGCAGGTTCATTATGGGGCTGTGAGAGAGCCATGCTGCCGTCCATGAGCCCATACTTACACGGATCTACTCCGGCGGCCGTTGACCGCCCTAACGAAAATCGTCTTGATTCCCGAAGGACTGCCCGAAATCGGGCAGAAAAGTTGCGGATCGCCGCGCTCGATGCGAGCCTTGAGTCCATGCCGGACGCCACACCGATAGATCTGGTCCGGCACGTTGTTACGTCCACCGGCCTCCCAGCCGCAACGTCGGCGAGAGTGATCGCGGACGTCATCGCCTACTTCGATGAAACTATTGAGCAGTACGTCCGCCGGCGGCACTTCGAGCTACGGCAGTGCGGGGTTCATAACGATGCCATCTGGCCGGCGATCGTCGGCGAACTGACCGCACGGCCGGTCAGAGCGGGCACGCTCACCGAACGGCAACTCCGCCGGATCGTCTACGGCTGATCACGAAAACTATCACCGAAAGGAACCCCATGTGCGGAATCGTCGGTTACATCGGTCGTCGACAGGCTGCCCCGATACTGTTGGAGGGACTGCACCGCCTGGAGTATCGCGGCTACGACTCGGCGGGTGTCGCCCTCGTGAACCGGGGCAGGCTCAAGGTGACCAAGGCCGCGGTGCGAGTAAACGAGCTGCGTGAGCTGGTCGACGCCCACGCCCCGGCCACAATGGGCATCGCACACACGCGGTGGGCGACTCACGGGGAGCCCACCGAGGCCAACGCCCACCCTCAGCTGGACACCGCCCGGCGAATCGCCGTGGTACACAACGGCATCATCGAGAACGCCGACGAGTTACGCACCAGGTTGAACTCTGATGGCATATCTCTGGCCTCCGATACCGACACCGAGGTGCTCCCGCATCTGATAGCGCGTGCGCTGGACAACGGCGCGCAGTCGCTCACCGACGCAGTACGCGTCACCCTGCGCGAGATAAGGGGTGCCTACGGAATCGTGGTACTCGACGCGAAGGACCCGACGCAGCTGGTGGCGGCGCGCAACGGCAGTCCGATCGTGCTGGGCGTGGGCGACGGCGAGATGCACGTGGCCTCGGACGTGGCCGCACTGGTTCGGCATACCCAGCGAGTGGTGTACCTCGACGACGGGGAGCTCGCCACCGTCACGGCCGAGGACTTTCATACCACCACACTGCAGGCGCTGACCACGGCGAAAACGGCGACGACGGTGGAGATCGGCGACGACGATTATCAGCTCGGCGGCCACCCGAACTTCATGGCCAAGGAGATGCACGAGCAGCCGGACGCGGTGCGACGTGCGCTGTTGGGCAGGCTGGATGAGCGGTTCGCGACGGCCCACCTCGGCGGGGTCCGGCTGGACGCCCGCGAGCTGCGCTCCGTGCGCGCAGTGCATTTCATCGGATGCGGGTCCGCGTATTACGCAGCCCAGCTGGGGGCCAATCTGGTCGAGGAGTGGGCGCGATTGCCCGCCAGCGCCGAGCCCGCGTCGGAGTTCCGGTACCGCAATCCGGTCGTGGATCCGGCCGCCCTGTACGTGGCCGTCAGCCAGTCCGGCGAGACGGCGGATACCCTCGCCGCGGTGCAGGAGCTCAAGCGTAAGGGCGGCAGGGTAATTGGTGTGGTCAACGCGGTGGGCAGTTCCATCGCTCGAGAATGCGGCAGCGGAGTGTTCTTACACGCGGGCCCCGAGGTCTCGGTGGCCTCCACCAAGGCAGTCACCAATATGAGCGTGTGCTTCGCGATGCTCGCGCTGCTGCTCGGTCGGGTACGTGACCTGTCTATAACACACGGCGAGCGGATCGTCACGGCCCTGTCGGGTCTGCCGGATCGGATCGCCGAGGCGCTCGGAGCCGAAGAACAGGTCGCCGAGGTGGCACGGCGATTCGGCGACGCCCAACGCATGTTCTTCATCGGCAGGGTGCGCGGCTGGCCGGTGGCACGTGAGGGCGCCCAGAAGCTGAAGGAGATCTCATACCTGCATGCCGAGGCCTACCAGGCCGGCGAGCTCAAACACGGGCCACTGGCGCTAATCGATGCCGAGATGCCCTCCGTGGTGATCGTTCCCAACGACCACTTGGTAGCCAAGAACATCGGAACCCTCGAGCAGATTAAGGCCCGCGGTGGGCCGATAATCGTGGTCACCAATGCCGAACTACCGGAGGGGCTTGCCGATGCGGTGCTCCGGGTTCCGCACACGGAGCATGCCCTGGATCCGATTCTGTTCACCATCCCGCTGCAGCAGTTCGCCTACCATGTTGCGCGTGAGCGGGGACGAGACATCGACAAGCCACGCAACCTTGCCAAGAGCGTGACGGTGGAGTGACGGGCAGACCCAGCCCGTTTCATCGCGACGACGCGGCGCCCGGCTCCGTGCGTGGTCGATGGCCACAGTCCACCACAACCGATATGCCAGGTAATCCAGGCGATGGTGGGTATCGGCACGGGGTCGGGCTCAGTCTCCTCCCAGTCCGGCATCCACGCCCCATCGACGCCGCGGCGGACCGTCCAACAGTGCGCCGCGGGCTCCCACAGAAAGTCCTCGGGCTGCAACCGCTCCAAATGGAACTCCAACAGCGACCAGGTCAGACCGAATTGCCACCGCAGTAGCTCGAGGCGGGATACGGACACCGACCGATACTTTCATGAAGCACCGGTCGTGCCGTCGAAAGCACGGTTCGAATTCCCATTAAGAGTCTCGGGACGTTTTCAGCAGCCCGTCCAGCTCAGAGACGTCATACCACTCGAGCTCGTGGCCGAGCGCTGCGTCCATAGCGAACTGGGAGTCCACGTCGCCCAGATCGGCCGGAATGACGGCATTGGCCGCGGCGGCAATGGTCGGCTTGGCCTCCTCGCTGTCGACATGAGCGCAGGCCCAACGTTCCATGGGAAGCGGGGTGTTCACTCGCACCACCGGTCGATCCAAGTCGGGACGGAATTCAACGGCCGCATCGTCAACGTCAGCGGAGATCACGACTCGGCGCCGCGCCGACAAGGCGTCGGAATCGATGAGCCGCAGCGAGCCACGAGCCGCCGCTGTGAAGGCCGCGTACTCCAGTTCCTCTTCATCATCATCGATGTACCACTCTCGCAGAGCCGGTGTCACCGCAAAGCCGGTGATCGGAGCGGGCCCCAGTTCGCCGCCGGCTACCGCCTCGCCGAGCAGGTTCCAGTTGGACGCGAAATAAACCCTCATGGCTGCATCCTCGCAGAGGCATGTCTATCGTCGGGCACCTGGCGACGCAACGAGTCTCGCGCAGTCCTCTTGCCGGCCGTCTTCTCTCGGAACTCCGCCCGGCTACGCAGCCGTTCCGGCGGGGGTTTGTTGCTCATCGCAATTGCCCGCCCAGCAGGGCCTCGAGTTCGGCGATCGTGGTGTCGACGCCGATGTGATGAATACCGACCATTCCGACCGCAGCCGCGCCACGAACGTTAGCGCTCAGGTCGTCGATAAAGACGCACTCTGGCGGTTCTACCTGAAGCAGCTCGGCCACATGACGATAGATCTCCGGTTCCGGCTTACGCATGCCGATATCGCCCGAGAGCACGACGGCATCGAACAGTTCGTCCCAGCCCGTGCGGTCGTACCCCATCCCCCACGAATTGGACAATAGGGCGACCAGGTACCCGCTACGCTTTGCGCGTCGCAGGACACCGACCATGTCGGGCTCCCCGCGCAGCGCGGCCCACAACCGATCGATCAGGCCGTGCGGTAGCACCGGCGAAGAATCGGCATAACGCAGCCGTTCAGCGAGGTAACGTTCCAGCTCTGGCTGGCTGACCGTACCGAGCTCCAGCCCGGTTCCCAGTGCCTCATCTTTGCCCCCGACCCACAGGTCCGCCATCACTCGCTCAAAAAGCTCGATATCGAGCCCCTCATTGCGCGCCCATATCCGCCAACTATGGCCGATAGGTGCCGTAAGCACACCGCCGTAGTCGCTGATAATGCATCGAATCCGGCTCACGTATGTGGAACCCGCACCGGAGCGGGCGCGGCGGACAGCAGCATGACTGTGAGTTCGCCCAGGGCAATACTGAGAGCGGAACGGGGAGCAGCGTCGCCAAAGGTCCGCCCGATGGAGGCCGCCCGATCCGCTGCCACGCGATCGTAGGGGATGAAAGCCAAGTCATCGACGCCGGCGAAGCGTTGCATGGCCCGGGTGAGCTCCTTGACCGGGTCGCCGGGCATGGCGGTCGCGCGCAATCGGTTCATGACCACGACCGGAGCCCGAGCGGCGACCGTGTTCACCCGCTCGGCGAGCTCGGAAAGGCCGCGGACCAGGCGCGCAACGCCAACGGGATCGGCCGAGCCGACGGCCACGATGCGATCCGCCATACCGAGCGCGGCCAATGTCGCCGCATTGCGTCGCGGGGCGGCGGTATCGTAGGAGAGCTCTTCGTCGTCTTCCAGACAAAACCCACAATCGACGACGACTAACCGGGCCAGCCGCTTCGACAGCTCCAATACCCCGACCACCGCCTCGCCGCGAAGTTCCGGCCACCTGTCGGCCCGGCTTATGCCGGTGAGCACGGAGAGATTGCGGTCTATCTGGCGGCCGTATCCGGCCAAGGTCGGCACATCGAGCACACCGTGATGATGTGCACGGGCCGCGGCTGCGATCCCGGGCGCCTCGTCCAGCATGCCCAAGTGTTGCGCGATTACCCCGCCGTAACTGTCGGCGTCGACCAGTAGCGTCGGTACCCCGGCACGGGCGGCCTCGTCCGCCACACCGACTGCCACGGTTGTCCGGCCGGGCGCGCCCGTGGGCCCCCAGATCGCAATCACCCGGCTGGTAACGGTGTAGCTCTGCGGCAATGTTCCCGGGGAGACTATCGGCCGTAGGGCTCCGGCAGGGGCACTTTCGAAGCCGCCCGGAGTGGTCAATGCATCGGCTCCGGAGGCCACGCCGACGGGACCGGCCGACGGCTCCGGCGTCGCAGCCAGCTCCGCGAGTAACTCGACGACGTGCCCCGGCTCGCTGGAGGTAGGCAAGACGCGGGAGATGCCGATCTGGCGGGCTCGCCGTTCGGCGTCCTCGTCCCCCTCCGGCGCGAGTGCCACGATGTGCAGCCCGCAGGCGTGCAGCCGCGAGACGGCTGAGGCGTCCAGCCGTCGCAACTCGGAGGACAGCACCACCGCCTTGGCTATGCCGGTAACGGCAGTGGCAAGCAGATCTGCCACGTCGACGCAGCGACGGACCACCGCGAGATTTCTATGGGACCCCTCCACCGCGGTGACGAAAGCCGTCTCCCAGGTGGAGTTGCTCACCGCGGTGACAATCGGCAGGTCTGCCACCGCTCAATCCTCCTTCTCCGCCTTGGACGAACATTCATCCGGCGTCTCCCCGTCGTCGGTCTTGTCTCGAGAGGGCACGATTGCCAGATCGATCGACTTACCCCGCACGGCCTCCACAATCGATTGGGCCTTATCCGCCGCGACACGCACCCCCACTGCCCAATCGCCGGAACTGGCCGTCGCCCCACCGCCGGGGCGATTGACGTACTGAACGGTGACCGCCGTCAGGAGCCTGTCCGTCTTGTTGTCGGACTTGTTGGAGCTGTCGGTGGTCGCGTACACATCCACCCGGGTACCGGAGACCAACGTCGACGGCAGATGCCGAGCTTGAACCGGGATACTCACGAGGCTGCCGCACTCGGGCTCCTGCAGGGCGTCCACCGGCAGAAGTTCCCCGGCACCCACATCGCGGGTCAAGGTCTTGCCGAGCACTGTCACATCGCTATTGACATACCGACGCTTGCTGCGCGAGAGCTTCACGTCGACCGAGACCAGGTCGGCCTGGCTCAACTGTGTGCCCCGCGGCAGGGCGGTACGCAGCGACCAGACACCCGTGGTGTTATCCGCGGCGGTAACAACCTGAATACCACCGGCTACCGCGAGGGCCACCAGCACGGCGCCAATGAGGAACCGTGCGTTAACGACCCGGAAGCGCTGATGCCGGCGCGCCTGAGGCATCGGCGATCCCTGCCCAGGCACGGTGACCTGCGATGGCGGTTCAGGAAAACCCGCGGACATGCGGTGTCCCTTCTTCCTTGGCTAATGTGAAATCGACACTAGCGGATCTGGGAGAGACCGCGTCAGCCCTTCTTGAACACCTGTGGATACTCGCGTAGGGGTCTGAGGGCAATGGCATACTCAAGCAGGTCGGTGACATAGGTCTTTTACGCACACGGCAGCACAACAAGAGGTGATCGGGGCACACCATGGGTTCGGAGCGATTTCTCCAGCTCAGCGAGGTAGCTGAGGTATTGAATATCAGCGCGTCGCAGACATATGCTCTGGTGCGCAACGGCGAGCTGCCCGCCATCAAGGTGGGAGGTCGCGGCCAGTGGCGCGTCGAGCGAAGCGAACTCGAGGGTTTCATCGAACGGATGTACAGCAAAACTCGTGACTTCGTCGAGACCCAGCCCCTAGGCAAGCCCCGCGACTAAACACTGGAACACGAGGCTGCCAAGGCCGCAGCGTAGGCAGCTCCCCACATCGCCAGGCCTCACTGGATCCTTAGCAGGGCTATGCCCCTTAGGGCTATGGTGCGCAGATCCCGCACCGCTGCGGATCGGCGCGGCTGATCCACATCGTGGGTAGCGAGGTCGAGAAAATCGGCACCTACCCGATCCAGCGTGCCCTGCACTGTCTCACCACTGCGCAAGACGACCGCCGCAACCGCTCGATCCCTCGCCAGCCGTCGCAACACCATGCGCACGTCGAAACGCTCTGCGACTATGCCCTCGCTGCCTGCCGCGTAGGCGATCGGCGGCAGGTTTCGCAGCATGAGGACTGCTTCCGTCGGGATCAGAATCCGAGCTCCGCCGATCTCGGTGGAGAGCATCATCCAGTCGGGGCCAACCTCGGAAAGCACTCCTGCGACGGTCAATCCCCCACCGACATCCACCGCCACGGCTAGCTGCCTCTTGACCGCGGCCCGAAGCCGATCTGTCAGGTGGACGGCTGCGAACTCGCGCCGCGTGCGATCGGCGACCTCCACCACAAATTCGGCGTCCGCAACTGCATCCAACTCGGCCTCGAAATCGGTGAACAGGCGATCCCAGCGGGACGCGGGACGAGGGAAGGCGGCGTTTCCGGAATCTGTGTCTCGCGACTCTGGGCTATCCACCCTCCTACTGTGCCATTTTCAGACATTCTGTATAGCGCTTTTAGATTAAACAGAAGTAAATGTAAGCAATCTTAGGCTAGTGAGCCAAATATGAGCCTATTGACACCAAACTAGAAAAAGTATAAGAGTTAAACGAAGGCAAACGAAGGTATATGAAAGGAAGCTATGCCTAAACAGAGGCTCGGCAAGCTTTCTGCCCTTCTGGCCGGCTGCACAGCCGCCGCGGCATGGTTGCTGCCCGATCCGCTCGTCGCGTGGCACAGCCTCGGAAAGTTGCTGCGTCACAGCGCCGCAGATCATCGCGCGGCGAGCAATTTCGCGCTGGCGGCGGGGAGCCTCATCGTATGGAGCCTCATAGTGTGGCTCGGCAGTTCGGTACTGGTACTGACGGCGACCAAACTCCCCGGGCGTCTAGGGGCGGCGGCTCGGGCCGCAAGCCAGCTGGTGGTTCCGGCCGCCCTTCGCCGGCTGCTGTGCGGTGCGCTCAGCCTGTCGCTGGCGGGTGGAACCCTCGCGGGCACGGCACAGGCGGCGAGCCTGACGCATCCCGTGCCGCGATCGGCCGTCGTCTGGCAGGCGGCCACCGACCTCGATTGGCCCACGATCGTCGGCCAATCCGACCGCAGGGCGCAGCTCCCGAACGCCGACCAGACCGACCAACCGCGACCAGCTGCGCCGAAAGGCGTGGTGGTGCGTCCCGGTGACTGCCTATGGCGCATCACCGCACGGTCGCTACATACCGACTCTCCGACCGCAATAGCCCAAGAGTGGCCGAAGTGGTGGGAGCGGAACCGAGACGTCATCGGAGAAAACCCGCATCTGATCAGGCCCGGAGAGATCCTCCACCCGCCCGACACGAGCCCATGATCCATCACTAGGAGACGCCATGCCCACCGTTACCCCCGAGCTGGTCCAACTACGGCGACCGCCGGCTCTCGAGCCACCGTACGACGATGAATTAACGGCGGTGAGATCGATCTTTACGACACGGCCTCGGCGCACCGCCCAACCCTTACTGCCGCATCTGACCCCTCATCCACAAGCGCGTATCGCGCCGGTGAAGCCGAGTCCCCGCCAGGCAGCGAGGCGCACCGATGCCATTGGCTTTGGCCGCCGCAGCACTCCGCGACACGAACTACCCAATCCGCGGATTCACGTCCAACGCCTGGTCCAGGGGTTGATGGAAATGATCTCCGGCACTCGTCCGCTGGGGCAGCTGGTGCCCTGGCTTCACGAGTCACTGTATTTCGAGCTTGCCGCGCAGTACGGTGCCAGGGGCGGCCACACGGCGAGCGGCCATCGAACAGGGGTTGCGCCTCAGCCGCGCGTGGTGAGCGTGCGCGTCTGTGAGCCCGCCGACGGCGTCGCGGAGGCAGGCGCCGTGGTCCGCGAGCGCAACCGGTATTACGCAGTGGCTCTCCGCCTCGAGGGGCTCGACGGCAGGTGGCGATGCACCAGCTTCAGCGTGGTGTAAGCGCAGTAAACGGTGCCAGGTCAGGGTCGGACTACCCCTGACCTGGCGTTATGAGCCCGACGTTACAGCGACTCCGCGCCTGGCGCGCCGTGGCACTTCTTGAACTTCTTGCCGGACCCGCAGGGGCAGGGCGCATTTCGCGATGGTTCGCTGCCGACCCGCTGAGCGGGCGACTGTGCGCGCTCGCCCGGCAGACCGGAACCGGTCGTTCCCCCGCGGGTAACGGCGACACCCTCGCTGCCGTTGTCCCCATCGAGCGTGGGCGCCGAATACTGCAGCTGCCGCTGGCGCTGCTCCCGGGGAATATCCAGCCCCTTGATGCGGATCTGCTGGTACTGCCGGGCGGCCTCCTCGATCTCCTCGGCGGAGAGCACGCGCGTGGGGTCGTCGATTTCCATGGGGCGACGCTCCGACTCGGGAACCTCCTCAACCTCGGCATGGAAGATGCGGTAGACCGACTCCTCCTTCAGGGCCTCCAACATGGCACTGAACAGGTCGAATGCCTCCCGCTGATATTCCACCAACGGGTCGCGCTGACCGTATCCACGGAGCGTGACGCCGTCGCGCAGGTAGTCCATCTCGTACAAGTGCGCGCGCCACTTCTCATCCAGCACAACCAGCAGCGCCATGCGCTCCAGGTGCCGCATCAGCTCGGGGCCGTGCGCTTTCTCGATCTCCTGCTCACGCTCGTCGTAGGCGGCGTGAATGTCGTCGTGGATCTGCCGGTGCAGGAAGTCTTTCTCCAATGAGTCGCGACCGCCCGCATCCTCCTCGACCTCCGCGATGGTGATCGAGATCGGATACAACTGCTCCAGCTGCACCCACAGGTTCTCCAGGTCCCAGTCCTCGGCATAGCCGTCACTCGTCGTGCTGTCGACATATTGATCGACGACGTCATCGATCATGTGCCGGACCTGCTCCGACATGTCCTCGCCCTGCAGTACCTTGTCACGCTCGGCGTAAATCGTCATGCGCTGCTTGTTGTCGATCTCGTCGTACTTGAGCACGTCCTTGCGGATCTCAGCATTGAGCTGCTCCAGCTGCGTCTGAGCATTCTGGATCTGCCGGCTCACCATCTTGGACTCGATCGGTACGTCGTCGGCCATGCGAAGCCCGTTCATCACGGCCTCGACCGCGCCGGAGTTGAACCGGCGCATGAGCTCGTCCTGCAGCGACAGGTAGAACCGGGATTCTCCCGGGTCTCCCTGCCGACCGGCACGGCCGCGCAGCTGGTTGTCGATGCGGCGGGAGTCGTGGCGCTCGGTGCCGAGCACGTACAGGCCCCCGGCGTCGATGACCTCCTCGGCCTTGACCTGACGGGAGCGCTTCGCCCGCTCCAGCTCGGCCTCAAACTCGGCCTCGTACCCCTCACTGTCCGGCTGAACTCCCCGCTGTCGCAGTTGGGCCGCCGCGGTGTACTCGGCATTTCCGCCGAGCATGATGTCCGTTCCACGGCCGGCCATGTTGGTGGCCACAGTGACTGCGCCCGGCCGTCCCGCTTGCGCAATGATTTCGGCTTCCTGGAGATGGTTCTTGGCGTTGAGCACCTCATGCTTGATACCGCGGCGCAACAGCAGACCGGAGAGTTCCTCGGACTTCTGCACGCTGGTAGTACCGACGAGCACCGGTTGGCCGGCGCCGTTGCGTTCCACGATGTCATCGACCACGGCGGAGAACTTGGCCTTCTCCGTCTTATAGATCACGTCGGCCTGATCGAACCGAACCATCGGCCGGTGAGTGGGAATCTGCACTACGCCGAGGTCGTATGTCTTCTGGAACTCGGCCGCCTCGGTCATGGCGGTACCGGTCATGCCGCCCAGCTTCTTATAGAGTCGGTAGTAGTTCTGCAGCGTGATGGTGGCC
>DATATO010000219.1:0-4505 GCA_036268755.1 Mycobacteriales bacterium
CAAGGCGGGATCGATCACGCTGAAGCTGCCAGTCGCGGTTCCACCGACACCCCGGCCGCGCGCGAATCCGGCCACGGACGGGCACGAGTAGACGGCCGCGGCCGTCTACGGGCTTGGCGACCATCGGGTACCGAAAAATTGTCATGGTGTCGCGATAACGTGCCGTCATGGCCGGGGGACGTAAGAACATGAAGGCAAGCAGGCAGCAGTCTGCGCTTCGTTGCAGCGAATGCGGCTTTTCGCCGCCCAAATGGGTCGGGCGCTGCCCCGAGTGCCATGCCTGGGGTTCGGTGTCCGAGGCGGGCGCGACACGGGGGAACGCCATGCCAGGACCGGTGAGCGCACCCGCTCGGCCTATCACGGAGATAGACGCTGTAGACGCAGCAAGTTCCGCTACAGGTATAGCCGAGCTGGATCGCGTGCTGGGCGGTGGTCTCGTGCCTGGCGGTGTCGTGTTGTTGGCCGGTGAGCCCGGGGTCGGTAAGTCCACGCTGCTGTTAGACGTCGCGGCCCATGTCGCCGCGCAAGACGGCGCCTCGGTACTCCTAGTCAGCGGGGAGGAGTCGGCCGGGCAGGTGCGCATGCGAGCCGGCCGAGTACATGCGTTGCATCCGGACTTGTATCTTGCCGCCGAGACCGAATTGTCGGCGGTGCTGTCCCACATAGACGAGGTAAAACCGCGGCTGCTCATCGTCGACTCGATACAGACCATCACAAACAGTGAGGTCGATGCCGCCGTGGGTGGGATCACCCACATCCGGACGGTCGCGGCCGAGCTCGCGGCAATCGCGAAAGAACGCGAGATCGCCACTATCCTGGTCGGTCACGTCACCAAGGATGGCGCGATAGCGGGCCCACGTGTGCTCGAACACCTGGTAGACGTTGTGTTGCATTTCGAGGGAGACAGACATACGGCGCTTCGCCTGCTGCGCACCGTCAAAAACCGCTTCGGACCCGCGGACGAGGTCGGCTGCTTTCAGTTGAGTGACTGCGGGATTGAGGGCGTAGCGGATCCTTCGGGGTTGTTTCTCACTAAACGGCTTACCGCCGTTGCGGGAAGCTGCGTTACCGTAACCCTGGAGGGCCGGCGCCCGCTCCTCACCGAGGTGCAGGCGTTGGTAACTCCTTCCCCTCTCAGCTCACCGCGGCGCACCGTCAGCGGGCTCGACAGCGCACGCTTCGCCCTGGTGTTGGCCGTCCTCGAGAGGCGGGCGCGGCTGCCCATGGCGGTGCGGGATGTCTTCGCCGCCACCGTGGGTGGCGCGCGTGTCACCGAGCCGGCTGTAGACCTGGCCGTTGCCCTGGCCGTGGCCTCCGCGGCACGGGATCACGCACTGCCAACCGACGTAGTGGCTATCGGTGAAGTTGGGCTGTCGGGGGATGTGCGAGCGGTTCGCGGCCTACAGCAGCGTTTGGCAGAAGCAGCCCGTCATGGCTTTACTCGCGCCCTGGTACCGGGCGGATGCGAGGTCGATGCGCCGGGAATTGAGGTGATCGAGATTTACGACATGTGGCAGGGCATTCTGCCGTTGATGCAGCAGACCGCTGCCGCAGCGACGTCCTACTAATGACCGTCGCGGTGACGGACTAATGACCGCCGCGGTGACGGCAAGAACCACCACCGCAATACCAGCAATCCATAACGCAGCCCTGCGCGTTACGTCAATACGACGGTGACTGGCGCACTCCACTTACTACCAATGCGGCCAATGACCTGGTAGGTACCGGGAACTGCGCTGGAAGGCTTGCCGCAGTTCGGTGCGGTGGTGACGCTCTCCCAGGTGACCCAATAGGTCCGCTTCTCGTTGGGCTGCAGGGTGCGCTTGTCGGCCGACTGATCGTTGGCGCAGTCGTCGGAGGACCACAGGCGATTGTCGGCGGTGCCCTTGACCATGACCTCCTGCTGACCGGCACCCATATCTCGGTTGCACGGTTTGCCGGACGTATTGGCCACCGAAAGCTTGACCGGAAGCCGAGAGTTTGTCGGGTATTTCTGATGGGCCAACGTCACGGTCACCGAAATGTCCCCGTCGGCGCAATCCACCGGTCCGGGCGGTTGGGTGGGCGTGGGATTGACCGAGGGGCTGATGCTCGGCGAGGGCGAAACCGACGGGCTGGGCGCGGGGGGCGGCGTGACTGACGGCGGCGGAGCCATCGCCGGCGATGGCTTGGGTGACGAGGCGGAAGAAGTTTCCTTCGCGTCCCGGCCCGAGGAATTGTTGGAACCGGCGGCCTTCACCGCACAGGTGGCGAGAGCGAACAGCATAATGAAAACGGGCACAGCAACTACTGCCCTGCGACGCCAGTAGACGGCAGGATCAAGCGGGCCATTCGTCCAGTTCATCGAAAAACACGCTAATGCGCCATTGGCACAAAACCGAGAAGACTCGCCGACATACGGCTCAGAGCCGCGAGGGACAGATGCAAACCGAGCTCATTGGGTGGTTCGACCGCAACGCCCGAGACCTACCCTGGCGACGTGCCGACACCACGCCGTGGGGTGTCCTGGTGAGCGAGGTCATGTTGCAGCAGACCCCGGTAAGCCGGGTATTGCCGGCGTATCTGGAATGGATGCGGCGCTGGCCCAGCCCCGCAGAGCTCGCCGCCGATACGGCGGCGGGCGCCATCCGGGCCTGGGCACGCTTGGGTTATCCGCGCCGGGCGCTGCGACTGCACGCATGTGCCGTGACAATCGCCACGAAATTCAACAACGAAGTCCCCGACAGTGTCGAGGAGCTCCTGGGGCTGCCCGGCATCGGTAGCTACACGGCATGCGCAGTGGCCGCCTTCGCATTCGGCCAACGTCAACCGGTCGTGGACGTCAATGTGAGACGAGTATTGGCGAGAGCCCATACCGGAGTCGCCGGCCCCGGCCCAGCGACCACCAAGGCAGACATGTCGCTGATGGAACGTCTGTTGCCACAGCACCCGACTCGTGCCGCACGGTTCGCGGCTGCCGCCATGGAATTAGGTGCCACCGTTTGCACGGCGCGTACCCCCAGCTGTGAGGCCTGCCCGCTGCGGCAGGGCTGCGCATGGATAGCGGCGGGACGACCGAACTCCACGCAGCCGCGGCGACGAAGTCAGGGCTACGAAGGAACGGACCGTCAGGCCCGCGGACGACTCATGGCCCTCCTGCGGGACGCGACCGGCCCAGTGAACCGCGGCGACTTGGCCGGCACCTGGCACCTGGATGAACAGCGGGAGCGCGCGTTAGCCGGCCTGATCGAGGACGGGCTGGTGCGCAATGAATCGCCGGGGGTGTATTCCCTGCCCTAGTAGGGGCACTACCTCGCCCGAATGGGTTGTATCTGGTCGCAAGCCTTCTCGGTATTTGCTTGCCTACGTACGCTGAGAGCGTGCTCAAAACTGCGCCTTCGCGGCGATATTTGGTAGGTATCTCCGCTGGTCTGGCTGCCGCCTTGCTATTAACCGGCTGCAGTTCAAGCTCGTCGGCTGCACACCAACACCGCGCCGCCGAGGCGAAGCCGCAGGCTTCACCGTCCAGCGCAGAATCGCCAAATCCCTATTCCGTCCAAGTCCCGATTTTTGGCCCGCGGCCTAAGCCCGAGCGGGTAACTCTGCCACCGAGCGGCCCGCTGGCCCCGATCTTCAAGACGGTACCCACGACGCAACCCGTGGTCTTCATAACCGTCGACGACGGGCAGGTCCAACTCCCCGAGATTTTCGATCTCCTCAAGGCCGCCAAAGTGCCGATCAGCACCTTTCTGATCTCTCCCGTAGCGGCGAAGAACCCACAGTTCTTTCGGACCCTGCGCGACGACTATGGCGCCCCCATCGAGGCACATACCCTGACTCATCCCAAACTCAAGGGCATGCCCTATGAGAAGCAGAGACATGAAATTTGCGGCTCGGCCGATCAGCTTAAGCAGCTGTTCGGGAAGCGTCCGACGCTTTTCCGGCCGCCATATGGCGAATACGACCAGACGACGCTGCGCGCGGCGCACGACTGCGGCATGCATGCGGTGTTCTATTGGCGCGAGTCGGTGACCCGAGGACATGTTTATTACCAGACCTCAGAGAAAAAGCTCCGTCCCGGCGACATCATCCTGATGCATTTCAGGAAAGAGTTCGTCACCGACTTCATCGCCACGCTGAACGAGATCAAGGCCAACGGCCTCACCCCGGCCCTGCTGGAGAATTACATCAATTAGCAGCGGCATACCTGCTCGCTCTCGGTCCCGAATCTATCCGGAACCGAGAGCGAAACAAGTGCCTAGTCCTTGACCTCGGCCACGTCCACCGGGGTGTCCGGCACCTCTGACGGCTTCGGCTCACCGCGGAAGGTGAAGGCGCCCTTGGACTCGTCCTTCTCGTCGACGCCCTCGGCATCCACCACGACGATATGACCGGGCTGCAGCTCACCGAAGAGGATCTTTTCGCTGAGCACGTCCTCGATCTCACGCTGGATGGTGCGGCGCAGCGGGCGGGCACCTAGGACCGGGTCATAGCCGCGACGGGAGAGCAAAATCTTTGCTCCGTCC
>DATATO010000220.1:0-2199 GCA_036268755.1 Mycobacteriales bacterium
CCCCGTACCGCTCGATCGCATCGCTGCCGCTGCGCATCACACCGAAACTCAACGGTGCGATTGACCTCTACTTCTACGACCCGACTGGCGCGTTCACCGTGGACCTCGGCGTAGCCATCCTGATAGCCGACGAGATCGTCAATGCCCTTCGAGCAACCTCGACACCGACGCAACCATCCACCCGCGCGGCCGGGGTCCTACTCCCGGCCTGGCTCTACAGCCCGACCGCTAGCAGTCGTCTGCGAACCTGGATCGCCGCGGGCGTGATCATGTCTCATCTTCGGCTCGCTCCCCTCGATGCGGTAGCCCGCATCCGTGGCTACGCCTACGCCCACCAGCGAGACATTACCGATATCACCGACGCAATCATCGAGGGAACCCTGCCCCTTGAGGCCCTCACCCTGTAGGACGGCCGTCACGGTGCGGCCGCGGCCAGCGAGGTACTCTCACAAGCGCTGAACCAACAGCCAGGCCCGGAAACTGCGCACTGCCATGGCCGTGTCGGTTTGGGATCCCCGCTGCCGGGCGCCTATCCGGTGCAAGGGGCAACCATGGAGAGATTCCGCATCAAGGCCGCGCCAGGAGACAAGACCTGCACCCTGATCCTGCACGGTGAAGCTGACCTCGCCGTTGCCGACGACATCGTTGCCCTCGGGACTCTCAGCCTCGCCGAGACCACCACCGACACGCTGATCCTCGACCTCGAGGCCGTCACCTTCATGGACTCGACCTCGATCGGCGCCATGATCCGACTGCGTAACCTCGCCACCGATTCCGGCAAGCACCTGCAGCTCGCACACGTTCCCGACCGCGTCCGACAAGTCCTCTCACTAACCGGACTGGGCGGCACATTCGAGGAAGCATCCCTCCCATGCTGATCCTCGGTCAGCATTACACCGAAACCCAGCGCCGAACCGCGCTACCGCCGCCATGCCCACACTGCGGCAGCCGAGAAACCGTGCCCTACTGGCGGGAGACACAGTCGGAAGACGCCGAACGCATTTGGACCGCCACAGCCTTCAAATGTATGGACTGCCTCGGCCAGTAGGGCCCTATGCTCGGACGGGGTCTCCAAACGCGACGATTAGCTCGATCATGTCTGGAGTCCAGACCTTATTTGAAGTCATCGGCACCATCAAATGAGGACGGACATCGCGCAAGATCGCCTGGCTATCTGAGCGCGCACCCAATCGTCGTGAGCTGGTGCCTACTGTGTTCCCGCCAGCTGCGGGTCGAGTTGGAGGCAATTCCGGACGGGCAGCTACTTCTCACCGAGCGAGCGAGCGAGTTCGGCGCGCCCCATTTTCGAGCGGCCGTCCAGCCCCCGCTGTTTGGCGATCTCGTAGAGTTCGGCGCGGGTCTTGGGCGATGACTCGCCGGTGCGCTTGCGTTGCGCGATTGCCGCGCCTTGCTTGCCGAGTGCCGAGCGAGTTGAGGCTGGCAGCTTGGAGATTGTCTTCTTCGCCGCGGCGCCGTGCTGTGCCTTCTTGACGTTACGTTTTGCGGCGGCGGTCTGTTTGGCTGTAGTCATCGTTTGTACCTACCCCTGCGTAGCGGCGGTGGCGAAGGTGTCGATCAGGGCGCGGTTGAAGGCGTCGAGGTCGTCGGGCTTGCGGCTCGTGACGAGCGTGAACCCGTTCGCTGGACATACGAAGACCTGCTCGTCGCGCCACTCGCCGCCGGCGTTGCGGATGTCGGTTTGCAGGCTCGGCCAGCTCGTGAGCGTCTTGCCCCGGACCAGATCGGCTTCGACGAGGGTCCATGGGCCGTGGCAGATCGCGGCGATCGGCTTTCCGGCGGCCGCGAATGCCGCCACGAGGGACACCGCTTCGGGAATGATCCTAAGCTTGTCCGGGTTGGCCACGCCGCCGGGCAGGACCAGCGCGTCGAAGTCGTCGGCCGATACGTCTCCCACGGCGCGGTCGGGGTGGAAGGTGTCGCCTTTGTCGGCGTCACCGTTCATTGCCTGCACGGCTTCCTTCTCGGGCGCGATCAGAATGGGCTGCCCGCCGGCATCCTTGACGGCCTCCCACGGACTGGTCAGCTCAACTTGTTCCACACCGCCGTTGGCTACCAAAATGCGATCTGCTTGCCCGTCAGCTTGCTACTCATTGAGTCCTCGTTCTTTCGTTCGAGACGCCATTCGGCAATGTGCTACCCACACCAGGCGCGCCCGTCACACGATCTGAGTCACAGGGC
>DATATO010000221.1:0-3822 GCA_036268755.1 Mycobacteriales bacterium
TTTCGCTCTAACGGCGGCCAGTCCATGACGCCGTGACTCCTCGGCGCCGCATGTGATCGACTTCCTCTATTCTGTTCTGATGTATTCGTCGGCGAATCGTTTCAGGGCCTCGCGCTATTGCCCGAGATCGGTTCATTCGGGGTCGCCCGGGTAGCAGTGCATCGTGAGAATCGACATCATGTTTCTCGCTTCCATCTCCTCGAGGAGCTCGGGGCTCGGACCGTCGTCGGTGCTCAGCCAGAGATTCCTCGGATACAGTCCTGTTCAGCTAGTGCTTGTAAGTTAACGATCTGATCATCCGGCTCGTGGACGAGCGGCAATCAGAATTCCGTCGACATCAACCCCTCGCCTCATCCCGACGCCGTTGAATACACGCTTGGTATGGCCGCTAGTACCCGGTCCGAATCGGTGCCGTCGGGGACTTACAGGGGGGCGCCCCCATCGACACTGATTACCGCTCCGGTCGTGAAACTTGACGCTTGACTCGCCAGGTACAGCGTCGTGCCAATAATCTCCTCCGGCTGCGCCGCCCGCTGCAGCGGCTGAAAGCGGTGCAGCAATGCGTATAGAGCCTCCAGGTCCCATGACCGGCTCACGTCAGTCAGAAAGCGACCTGCGACGATGGTGTTGACACGGACGTTCGGGCCATATGCGGCTGCAAAACCTTGGGTCAGGGCATGCAGGCCGAGCTTCGCTGCGGCATACGGCAGCACGTCCGGTGTGGAATGAAGCGCGGCACCGCTACTGATGTTGATAATAGAGCCACCGGCGCCGTCGTGCATGTGCGCACCAAAGAGCGCCGAGAGTCGGAACGGGCCGCCCAGGTTGACCGCCAGGACCTTGCTCCACAACTCCTCCGTGACGTCGCGTAGATCGGTGCCGAAGAGCGGGGACATACCGGCATTGTTTACGAGAACGTCCGCCGTTCCGAATCGCCGGAGTACCTCCTCGAACAGAGCTGTGCAGTCGTCCCATCGCCCGACGTGACAGGCAATCGCCTCTGCTACACGGCCGGTTGCCTCGGTGATTTCTCTCGCTGTCTCCACACAAGAATCACGGTTACGACTGGCAATGACCACGTTGGCGCCAGCGGAAGCGAGTCCCACCGCCATCGCGCGGCCCAGCCCGCGACTACCACCGGTAATAACCGCCACTTTCCCGTCAAGACGGAAGGCATCAAGCCCGTTCTCAGACATGACTCAGCTGATCCCTTCCGCGATTTGGGCAAGGGTGGGCCCGGACACCTCGTACGGGAGCTCCATCACCACCCGTTGTGCTACGTCTCCGAACATCTCCCGAAAAGCGCTACAGACAGCATCCGGAGATGCTACGACTGCGAACTGACGCAAAACACTGTCGTCCACGAGCTCTGCAAGCTCACCCGCTCGACCTGCCTTGACCAGGCTGCTCGCCTCTCGCTGCAGGTCCGACCAACCGTGTACCTGCAGGACATCGAGATAGGCGGGTGTCGAGGCGTAGAAACCTATCCTGGTTCGTACGGCGCGCGAAGCAGAAGCGACCTCGTCTTCGTCTGAACCCGTCACCACGAAGCCCGGCGCGGTCAACTCGATGGTCGACAGGTCGCGACCGCTCCGCTCGGCACCTCGAGCGAGCGCCGGAATCGTCACGGTCCGGAAGTATTCTTCGGTCATGAACGGATGCGCCAAAAATCCGTCCGCCACTTGCCCTGCCACTTCCGTCATCCGGGGTCCGACTCCGGCAAGGTAAATCCTCGGTTGTCCATGCGGGTTGGGTGCCGGCCGAAATGCGTTCGGCATTAGGGTGTGAGAGTAGAAGGTGCCCTGAAAGTCGAGAGTAGAACCGTCATTCCAGCTGCTCCAAATTGCCTTCAGCGCGCCGACGAACTCGAGCATCCGTTCCGCCGGATTCGACCAGGGCATCCCAAAGCGCCTCGTGATATGGGCTCGGACTTGGGACCCGAGACCCAGGATGAACCGGCCGCTATACGCGTGCAGATCGTTGGCAATCACGGCCATGGTCATCGGGTTTCGTGCCAGCGCCACGGCAATACAGGTACCCAGCTCCGGTGCACTGGTCGACCTCGCGGCCAGCAGAACTGGAAGGAATGGGTCGTTTGTCGACTCGGTCGACCAAAGCCCGGTGTACCCGAGCGCTTCGGCCCGAATGGCTTCGACTTCGATCTCTGGAAGCGGACGGCAAAGCATGAGATCGATTCGCAAAAGGCCTCCGTAAGCTTTCCCGCGTCAACAGTCCGTCGGTATACTACAAGCGGTCGGTCCCAAGCAAGCACTTGTCCGAGAGTTCCCGTTCGGGTTAGCGTCCACACGGCCAAAGCTGAAAGGATCTGCGTGGCAATAGCAACCCCGCCTGTCATTGGCAGGCGCTTAGTTGTCACAGGCGCGAGCGGATTAATCGGATTTCCGCTTTGCCGGGAGCTCGCAAACCACAACGAGGTTTTTGCTCTAGCACGGTTTCGCTCCGAGCGAGATGCCGCCGAGCTCCGATCTGTTGGAGCCGTTCCGATCGTATATGACGCGTACTCCGACGATCTATCGGCGCTTCCCGACAAGATCGATATCGTGGTGCACCTGGCAGCTCGAACTCCAGTACGAGAGGCCCGTAGCCTTGACGACCAGCGGTTGAGTATTGACGCGAATTCGCTAGGTACTGGCAGGCTGCTGTCGAGATATCGCGATGCAGGCTCGTTCGTATTCGCCTCGACATCATCGGTGTACATTCCTCAAGATCACCCAATGGTTGAATCGGACCCTCTGGGCGTCACCGAGCACCACATGAATGGCTACGTCTTGAGCAAGATCATCGGTGAATCTGTCGTCACAATGTTGTCGACGGAATTCGGGACGCCGGCTGTCATAGTCCGGATAGCCCAAATGTATGGGCCCCGCGGAGGTGCTCCCACCGCTCGCATAGACCGCGTGAAGCGGGGGGAGCCGGTTCCCGTGTTCGGCACAAATCCGAACGAAGCCTCGATCATGTTCGAGGATGATTACGTGGAGAAGCTGATTGCCTCTACCGGTGTCGCTTCGATACCACCGGTTGTGCTCAACTTCGCCGGCACCCAAACCACCATTCAGGAATACTGCACGATAGCGGCCGAGCTGCTGGGCATCGAAGCGACGTTCGTGACCTCGCCCGAGGCGACGCGTCCGCTTCCCGTCGACCTCACGAAGATGCGCTCGTATCTCGGACGCACTCGCATACCTCTCAAAAATGCAATCGCACGCACTATTGAGGCATCCGAAGCTGAGCGCGGAACTGGCTGGGGGACTCTTTGGCTACCAGGTGACTGATGATCCCACTTACCGTGGCGAAGGTCGCGACCGTTGAGTGCGGCGGCCCCGGGGCATGGGCGTACAGAAACCCCCCAGTAGCACGCTGATCCAAGCCTCGGAGACGGTTTCTAGACCGAACTTGGAAGTGAGTTTCTTCGGCCCTGCTGGCCACGACAGTCCATCCACCCACTGCTGGGCGATACTGGTCGTCTTGCGGGCCAGCGCATAGAAAATCTCGACGTCGACATCGTTCCTGAAGATCCCTTGCTCGACTCCCGCACGGATGGTGTCCATCCAGACGCCGCGCACCTGGGCAGCGAGATCGTGGATCTTCTTCTGTGTCGGCAGCAGGCCGAGGACGTACATCGAAGGTGTGTTCACCACCCGCGCCGAGTTGCTCTTGGCAACATCACGTAGCTCACTCCTGAGGAGTTCCGCCAGCCGCTCACGCGGATCAGGAAACGCGATGACGATCGATTGACAATCAGCGAGGCGCTCTTCGAGGTAACCCGTAATCACCTCGCCGACAATGGTTTCCTTCGAATCG
>DATATO010000222.1:0-8293 GCA_036268755.1 Mycobacteriales bacterium
CTTCGTGGATATGCCGGTGAATATGCAGCCTGAGGTGAATGTCGAAGTTCGCCGTAGCGCTCGACGCCGGCGCACCGTTAGTGCCTATAGAGACGGCAACATCGTCATCGTCCTGATTCCCGACCATTTCACCGTCGCGGAGGAGCGGGAATGGGTGCGGCGCATGCTGGCGCGGCTGACCGAACGGGGCGCTAAGCACGGCGCCCGCCGCCGCAGCGACGCAGGATTACTCGCCCGCGCCCGGGAGCTCTCCCGGCAGTATTTCGAATCACCCCCGCAGCCCGCCCAGGTCAAATGGGTCAGCAACCAACGGACGCGGTGGGGTTCGTGCACGCCCTCCGACGGCGCGATTCGCCTGTCGGAGCGGCTCAAGAACCTGCCGGGCTGGGTTGTCGACTATGTGCTGATCCATGAGCTGGCGCACCTGCTGGAGCCGGGACATACCGACCGATTTTGGCGGCTGGTAAACGCCTACCCACGGGCGCAGCGGGCTCGCGGATATCTCGAAGGGGTGGCCGCCACCGCCGGACTCCAGCTCGACTCCGAGGACGGCTGTTAGCAACAGCCGGGAGACATTCCCGTCAACGAACTCGACAGGAGCGCAGTTTCTAACGTCCGAAACGACACTGGTGTCGAGCTCGCCGACAGTGGGCTCGGTGCCGTCGCGTGGAGCCCCGGATCAGGTGATTCGATAGATCCGATACTCGATGGCTTTGGGACCGGCCAGCCGGCCTTCGCCTACGAACAGGTTCTGTGTGAGCCAGGAGTATTGCTCCGCTCCGGTGTCGAATCTTGGCACCATGCGCATGTATTGGGCATCGAAATCGGTCGCTTCGCCGTTCGTGAGCGCAGTAGTGAATGCCTCGTCGGCCCGGATCAACGCATTGTCGTAGCTGAACAGGATTATTTCGCCGTCGGTGGTTTCCAGAGTGACTCGCAGGTCCTGCCGGCGTATCCCGTCGTCGCCGAGCCGGATCCAGTCCATGCCCGGTGTGACCACGCTGGCGTCTATCCACTCGCCGTACAGCCGCCCGGTCTTAACGGTCCAGGCCAGCCTTGTGCCCAAGGGGCTGCCAGTGGTCGGGCCCCACGGGCCCTCGATGGTTTCCGTGTAGGTCATCTCAGGCACTAACTTCATGGCACCAGGTCCGATCGGGCGGGCGTGGTTATAGATCCTCGATGCCGGGAATCTCGACACCGGGAGCCTTGCTGGTGAACTCCTCGGGGTTGTCCAGGTCCTCCGTGGTCGGCAGCAGATCAGGATGCTGCCAAATTCCGTCGCGTCCCTCTACCTTTCGTCGCTGCTCCAGCAGTTCCCACAACGCAGCGGCCTCGCGCAGCTTGCGGGGGCGCAGCTCCAGCCCCACCAGCGTCGCGAAGGTCTGCTCGGCCGGGCCGCCCGCCGCGCGGCGGCGGCGTGAGGCCTCGGACAGTGCCGCCGTGCTCGGTAGATGCTGGTTCGCGGCCGAGTCAACCACGTGACTGACCCAGCCCTCCACCAGTGCGAGCGCCAGCTCTAGCCGGGCGAGCGCCTGCTTCTGCTGTGGGGTCTGGGCGGGGGTGAACAAACCCTCGGAAATCGCGAGTTGCATGCTCTCCGGGTTTTGGGCATCTACCTCGATCTGTAGGCGGTCCAGGGCATCCTCGAACGCCTCCCTGTCGACGACGATGCCGCGGGCATAGGCCGTGACGGCGTCGATGACGTGGGAGCGCAGCCATGGCACATGCTGGTAGAGGCGATGATGGGCGGCTTCGCGAAGGCTCGCATACAACCGGACCTCGTCGATGGGGCGCTCCAATCCCGCTGCGTACTCCGCCAGATTGGTCGTGACCAATGCAGCCGTGCCGGCGGGTCCTAGCGGTAGACCGATGTCGGTGGCGGAGAGGACCTCTCCCGACAGGGTTCCGATTCCCTTGCCTAATTGAGCGCCGAAAACCACACCGCCAACTCCGGCGAATATCTGGCTCAGTTGACCACCAAGCTGCCCGAGTACCTCAGGCGGAAGCATGCCGCGGAGCTGCTCCGGTGCGTCCTCCGCGTCCGTCCCCAGCTGCGAGGTCATGGCCTCCACTACGCGGGAGGCGAGCGGATCGGAGAGCTGCTTCCAGGCCGGCTGGGTCTGCGCGACCCACTCCTGCCGCGTCCACGCCACGCCGCGCTGTGCACCCGAGGGGAGGATTGTCACCTCGTCGAGCCATAAGTCCGCCAGGTGCAGCGAGTCGCTGACCTCGCGTTCCTCATCCGCTGTGACCTCTCGGTCGTTTTCGGCGGCCATGTTGTTCGCCAGCTGATTGGCAAGTTCCCAGTTCACGGGACCGTCGGAGCCGGCCGATGCGGCGGCGAATGCGTGACGGACGTTTTCCAACATGGCTGCCCAGGCGGCGGGATCACCGTCGAATGGCTGAGGACCGGTCATACCCTCCACCGTAACGCCTGCGTCACAACTAACAACGTTGTCTCGGATATCCCAAGGTGCGCAGCGGCGTGTCTTCGCGAGCCCCACGACGGTCGCCGGTTAGTTCCGCCCTGCCGCACCGTACGCAGATACGGCCTCGTTAGGGTGTTGGGCATGTCGCGACGAGGCCAAACAGTGCTCCTGGGTGCGGTTCTGGTGCTGGGTTTGGCCATAGGCCTTGCCTATATGCCGGTCCCGTACGTTGCGTTGGAGCCCGGCGAGACCGTCAACGTGTTAGGCACGGACGGCAAACACGACATCATCACCGTGAGCGGCGCTCAGGTCTCGAAGTCGAAGGGGCAGCTCCGGCTGGTCACCGTCGGCGTCTACGACAAGTTCGACCTGGTAACCGCGATGCGGCTCTGGCACGACGACGACGCCGCTGTGGTGCCGCGAGAGTACGTTTATCCGCCGGACAAGAGTCGTAAAGAGGTCGAGCGGCAAGACAAGGCCGACTTCACTCAGTCGCAGAGCACGGCCCAGGCCGCCGCATTCCGGGCGCTGGGATACGACGATTCCAAAAAGCCCACGTTCACCGTGAGCTTTGACTTAGCCGGGATTGGAGGGCCGTCAGCGGGTTTGATGTTCGCCCTCGGCACGGTCGACAAGTTGAGCGCTGAGGACCTGACCGGCGGTCGGATCATTGCCGGCACGGGTGAAATCAGCGCCGACGGCAAGGTCGATCCGATTGGCGGAATCGCACAGAAGATGCGCGGTGCCCGCCGCGACGGCTCGACGGTGTTCCTCACGCCGGTCGATAACTGCGCGGATGCCGTCAAAAATGTCCCCAAGGGACTCCGACTCGTCAAGGTGTCATCGCTGGATGACGCGCTTTCCGCCCTGCGCGCGCTGCGTGACGGCGGCCACAACAATGAAAAAGTGCAGTCGTGCTAGGGCATGCCTTAGCCGTCTCACTCACGGCGCGGGTGTATTCATGCTTGTGTGTTCCGGTCTAACACGATGGAGAACCGGTAATGGCTCGACGTTTTTCGCTACCCCGACTCGGCCTGGGGCGACGCGGCCGCCTCATAGCAGTGGCGGCCGCGGTGCTGATTGTGGTTATCCTGGTGTTCACGGTCGGTGTGAACATTTACGCCAACTGGCTCTGGTTTGACGAGCTCGGTTTCCACGGCGTGTGGTCCACGATTTTGACGGCCCGCATCACGCTGTTCTTCCTCTTCGGCTTGGTGGCTGCCGCGATCGTCGGCGGGAATATCGCGCTCGCCTACCGGCTACGGCCGAACTACCGGCCCATCTCCAATGATCAGCAGAATCTGGAGCGATACCGGCTGGCCATCACGCCTCGGTTCGGGCTGATCGTCGCCGGCATGTCGACCCTCGTCGGGGTAATCACCGGTTTGGCGGCGCAGGGGCACTGGCGCACCTGGCTGCTGTTCTTCAACTCGCAGTCCTTCGGGGTGAAGGATCCGCAGTTCGGCAAGGACATCTCGTTCTACGTCTTCCAATACCCAATGCTGCGATACGGCCTGTCGGTATTGTTCACCACGGTGACGCTGGCGATCATCGGATCGCTGGTCATTCACTACCTGTACGGCAACCTGCGGCTCAAGGGCGGCGAGGTGTTGACCCCGGCCGTGATTGGACATTTGTCGGGCCTGTTGGGCGCGTTTGTGCTGCTTAAGGCCGTCGCCTACTACCTGGACCGTTACGGTGTGATGACATCCAGTGGGTCGGCCGACAAGGTGCAGGGCGCTTCCGCGGTGGACGTGGAGTGGCTCATCCCGGCCAAGAACATTCTGATGTGGATCGCCGCGTTGTGCGCGTTGGCGGCGCTGGTCAACGTGGGCATTCGCAGGGCGTTGCTGCCGGCGATGGCGCTGGTGCTGCTGTTGATTTCCGCCGTGGTCATAGGTGGGGTTGTACCGGCGCTCGCAAGCCAGTTCAGCATCAAGCCCAACGCGATCGACCGCGAGGCCAAATACATCGGGCGCAATATCCAATACAGTCGGCAGGCGTACGGCATTCAGCAGATTCAGCGGTCCAGCTATTCACCGCAGAGCAACAATGTCGACATCCGCAATGACCAGGGCACAGTGCCGAATGCGCGGCTGCTGGACCCGAGCGTCATCTCCGACACTTTCGTGCAGCGACAGCAGGTGAGGTCGTTCTACGACTTCAATCCCAAGTTGGACGTGGACCGCTACACGGTCGACGGCAAGGTCCGCGACTACATAGTGGGTGTTCGGGAGCTGAACTCCCGCAAGCTGTCGGGTAGCCAGCGCAATTGGATCAACAGCCACACCGGCTACACCCACGGTTTCGGTTTCGTCGCTGCGCCCGCGAATCAGGTGGACGGTGCGGGAGCGCCGATCTTCGTGTCCGGCGCCTTGGGGCAGCCGTTCGACAGCGACCAGGCGAAGCAGTTCGCCGCGGCGGCCGACGTGAAGGAACCCCGGATTTACTATGGCGAGCTGATGACCGACTATTCGATCGTCGGGAAGAAGCCCGGCGGATCGAACCGGGAGTTCGATCGCCCGACGGTGAGCGGCGGCGCGAGCGGCGAGCAGGTCAGCAACACCTATGAGGGTAAGGGCGGGGTGAAGCTGAACAGCTTCACCCGGCGCCTGGCCTATGCCGCGTATTTCAAGGAGAAGAACTTCCTGCTCTCCGGCGCGCTCAACAAAAACTCGAAGGTGCTGTATGTGCGCAACCCACGCAGCCGGGTGGAGAAGGCGGCGCCGTTCCTGACGCTGGACGGCGATGCCTATCCGGCTGTGGTCGACGGCAGGATCAAGTGGATCCTCGACGGTTACACCACCACCAACGCTTACCCTTATTCGCAGCATCAGCAGTTGGGGGAGGCCGCCGCGGACTCGCTGACCGGACACGGGACGCAGGCGCAGAGCAACAACAAGATCAACTACATTCGCAACTCGGTGAAGGCCACGGTGGATGCCTACGACGGCACCGTGAACCTGTATCAGTGGGACACCAAGGACCCAATTCTGAAGGCTTGGAACAAGGTGTTCCACGGCATCGTGAAACCCAAGTCCAAGGTTCCGCCGGAGCTTGCGGCGCACTTCCGCTATCCCGAGGACATGTTCAAGGTGCAGCGGCAGGCGATCGCGAGCTATCACGTGAGTGATCCGAAGGAGTTCTTTAACGGTCAGGACTTCTGGAAGGTGCCGGACGACCCGACACAGAGCGGCAACGCGTCGCAGCCGCCGTACTATCTGGTGTCGCAGTGGCCCAACCAGGGCGAGCCGAGGTTCCAACTCACCAGCGCCATGACGGCCGCCAGGCGGGAGAACCTCGCCGCATTGATAAGTGCGTCCTATGACAAGGACGGCAAGGCCGATCTCAGCGTGCTGGAACTGCCGGGGGACTCCAGCGTTCCTGGGCCGAACCAGGCGCAGCCGAGCATGCGCAACGATGCGGACGTCAGACGCGAGCTGTCGTTGCTGACCTCGGCCGATTCCACGGTCGTGTACGGCAATCTGCTGACTCTGCCGGTCGGCCAAGGCCTGTTGTACATCGAGCCGATTTATGTCCGGAACAACGGCACAACCACGTATCCGCTGCTAGAGCGGGTGCTGGTGCTATACGGCGATAAGGTCGCGTACGAAAAGACGCTGCCGGAGGCGTTGGACAAGCTGTTCGGGCAGCAAAGCCAGCAGCCGCAACAGCCTCAGCAACCGCAGCCGAGCCAGGGCCAACAGCCGCAACAGCCTTCGGGCGTGAGCGACGAGACTAAGGCCGCGGTTTCCGATATTCGCAAGGCGCTGGATGCGCTGAAGCAGGCGCAGCAGAAGGGTGACTTCCAGGCCATCGGTAAGGCCGAGGCGGACCTGGCCGCTGCGACCAAACGTTTCGACGACTCACAGCAGAGCGGCGGCTAGCGATAGTCCAATGGAACGGTCCTCGGAGAGCCCTCCGAGGACCGTTCCATTGGGGCGTGTCAGCGTAGCCGATTTCGCCACCTTCTCGAGGTGGTTCATCGATTCCTGCATGCCGCCTTCCATGCCGGAGTTGATGTGCCCGTCCAGGTGCTCCTTGCTCGTGTGCTCTACGAGCACGGTGAGGGCGGTGCGCCCGTCGGCCTCGATGAGCCTCAGCGTGTTCACGGCCTGGCCGCCGGGTGTGCCCTCGTAGATCTCGGTGGAGATGATGCGTTCGTTCGGGACGATCTTCCGGAACTCGCCGTGGAAGCCGACTTCGATGCCGCCGTCCGTCACCATCACATAGCGCCACGTTCCGCCGACTCGTAGGTCGGCCTCGACAAGCGTGGCTTTGCCTCGGTCTCCGCTCCACCAGCGCTTGGTGAGCTCCGGAGTGGTCCAGGCTTTATAGACCAGGTGCTTGGGAGCGTCGAGCCCCCGCGTGATCAGGATCTGTGTATCCGAGGGGAGTGCTACCACCGTGGTGTTTTCACCGATCATTGTTGTCTCCACGCTTCCGACACCCCCGAGTGCGGGTGTCTTGCGCGGGTGTACAGTTAGTGTTGCAACGCGGGGTGGAGCAGCTCGGTAGCTCGCTGGGCTCATAACCCAGAGGTCACAGGTTCAAATCCTGTCCCCGCTACCAGCGAAAATCCCCTCTCGGACTTCGATCCGGGAGGGGATTTTTTGTGCCTTGCTAACGGATTCGCTAACGAGGTTAGCCAGCAATACCGGTCGTCAGGTTGGTCCACAACAATAGTGGGGGTAGACGTACTATAGTTGGTGTTCCTGCACTATAGTACTGAATCGTGGCTGAGGAGGAGGCTATGCAGCTAAGCAAGCCATTCAAAACCATCACTCCCACCCTCGATGGCGATATCCTCGCGGTTCTCGCGCGGCAGGACACAACTTTCACCACTGGACAGCTGCATCGGATTTTGGTTAGGCCTTCAGAAGAGGGGATCCGTAAGGTGCTGCGTCGCTTAACCAAACAAGGCATCGTCCAGTCTGATCGTGTGGGGAACGCCTACGCTTATCGCCTCAACCGAGATCACCTTGCCGCAGACTGCATTATTGGTCTAGCGCGGCTTCAGGAAACGCTACTTAGTCGGTTGAAAAGCCGGTTGGAGTCTTGGGAAGTTCCACCGATTTACGCGGCTGTTTTTGGCTCGGCGGCACGTGGGTCGATGACCGCCGAAAGTGACCTAGATTTACTGCTCATACGGCCGCATGAGGTCCATGATGTTTTGTGGGAAACCCACGTGAATGACCTTGTTTCCGACATGAATCGATGGCTTGGGAATGACGTTCGTCCTCTGCAATTTACGGGAGTGGAGCTCGCGAGCCGAGGCGCTGATGAACCCGTTCTGCAGTCGGTGTTGGAGGAAGGCCTCACAGTGGCTGGGAGCCGCACTTGGTTAGCGAGACACTTGCGACGAGAGAAAGACTGACATGCGAACGCAAGCCTGCCCGCCAGGAGTCCGACGAGGACGATTGCGTAAAGCAGAGCAATTCATAGAGGCGGCGGATCTGATCCGTGATCTTGAGGAAGAACACGAAGATATTGCCGATGCCTACGTGACGCTATGCGTGCATGCAGGCATAGCAAGTGCGGACGTAATCTGCTGTGCTCGGTTAGGGGAGCATGCGCAAGGTGAAAACCACAACGAGGCGATTGGTCTTCTGCGGAAGGCCGACAAGGATGCATCGAGACACCTGAGCACGTTACTCAATTTGAAAACTAAGTCGGGTTACAGTCACACGTCGGTGACGCCGGATGAATTCAGGCGAGCTGGGCGAGCGGCTGAAGCACTCATCGACCTGGCTCGGGTCAGTGCGGCCACCTTGTCTGGTAACTAGCTCCGATCTAGGGCACCGGGTACTCTGGACTTCGCTTTCGCCTTCCGCTTCGCTCTTTTCCTTCTCCAGGTGGCGAAT
>DATATO010000223.1:0-1546 GCA_036268755.1 Mycobacteriales bacterium
CCTCTCGCGCCCGTAGCTGTTCAGCTGTGACCCCCGCCAACGCTCCCTCGGGACAGTCCTCGTGCGGGTCCATGCCGGCGTTATACAGGCACAGCCCGAACCGGCGCGATTCGGCCTCACGGAGTCTCGTCTCGATCGTCGGTAAGTAGTCGGCGGCGCTCCCGACGATGTCAAGGGTCGTCCGCACTCCCGGCTCGTACTCGTCGAACCGATCGACCGACACATCCACCTGCCAGATCTGTGGGTTGTCGGCGATCAGGTCGTACGTGCCACCCCCGCAGTGAGCGTCGAGGTCGAGTATCAAGACGGTGCCCGCCCCGGCCGCCAGAGCGGCCCCGGCGGCGATGGCGAGGCCGTTGAACGTGCAATAACCAGAACCTCGGTCTCGCCGCGCGTGATGCAGGCCGCTTGAGAGTGAGCCGGCGATACCGTCCTGCAGCGCGCGAAGCGCCGCGGCCATGGCCCCGCCGTTCGACGCAAGCACCATCGGCCACAGGCCAGGGTCCAGTGCAACTCTTGGGATTGGGCAAGGCCCCGTGGCTCGCCCGTTCGCACGGCCCGGACGTACTCGGCTTCATGGACTTTGAGGAGCTGGGCTTCCGTGAGCGGATCGGGCTGCTCCAGGATGATGCCCGGGATCGGGTTGGCGGTCAGCGAGTCGGCGATCCAGCGCGCCTTCCGGGTGGTCGGGAAGGCGAATGCCGCGGCGGAATAAGCCGAGTCGTAGTAGACAGCCACCATTCTGGTTCACTCGCTGGCTGCCCTTGTGGGCAGCGCCTCCGGTGGCCGAACATAGAGTTCAGTAACCAGCGGGCGACCGCAATTGGCTCGGTGTATGCACGCGAACTCCGCGCCTCCAATACCTCGCTGGTTACTGCAACGACGTGTTGGACAAACCGCGGAGCGGCCACCGCTATGGGGATTCAATCGCTTCGCCGATCACTTCCAGAAGTGTAACCACACCAACGACACTCATGCAATCAGGAAAACAAAGAACTCGGCTGCAGCCGAACACCTCTTCAAACCCTCGAATGCCCCTCCCGCAACGGCCGCCGCGATGGGAAACCCCGAAAAAATGCTCCTACAGGCGTTCCCTCCACGCCGCGACCACTCGCCAATCATGGGCCGGTCTCGCCATCCGCTTGTCGTTCCATCGCCATCGTCCCGTCCCCGGCCGTCACGAACTGTCGAGCGTTGCTGGCGAACCCACCACCGACAGATCCCGGCATTCCATCCGCCGGCTGCCGCAGTGCCGACAGACCGGCTCGAAGGCACTCGGTGACGCCGGGACATTGATCTGATCCTCGCTCCCCGACGCCAGAATCGGCGCTGGCAGCGCCGCGATCGCCAACAATCGCCGACACAACGCCAACTGCTCGTCACGCTGCCGGTTCGCCAGAAACCCACTCGGCAGGCGTGGCGGAGGCGGTCGAGGAGTTTGGGGGCTTCGGCCATGGCGCACCATGGATCGACGAAAGTGGAACGGAAGAACAGAGTGTTCCTCCGTACACATTGTGAATCGATGACGGATGCTTCGGCAAGAGAA
>DATATO010000224.1:0-8958 GCA_036268755.1 Mycobacteriales bacterium
CAAAGGCCGAAGCTTAACCGGCCGATACACAGCGACGACTTCTAGAGTCTTTGGAATTGGTTCGCTTCAATCCGATGGCGACCGATTACCGTATAAACATCCGCGTGATAGGCCCATATCGAACCTTCAACCGGTGAGCACCCCGGGGCAACGCCACATCGCTCGCAGTAGATATTTCGTCGGTGAGGTCATGAATCGCCAACGCGCTGAACAAACATAGCGTCGCATCCGGCCGTCGTTCGGCCACCGACATCAACGCTGGCGATTTCTGCTAATCAAGCGTGACGCGTATCGGACCCTGTCATACACGAGGATCTCCGATGAGTGGGGAAAGAGCTGCGGTTGACTACCCAGCTTCGGTCCCGGTGAACCGCAGCCCTATTGCCGGGCCGCGGCTGGTCAATCGGTGCTTCCGAAGAAGCCAATATCGCTCCCGGGGAGGTCGATCAGGAAGATCGGTCTAGGAACCGGGCATACTGGTGCCCGATTCTCCGGGTGCGGGCTTGCTGCGGGCCGTTCATCACAGCGGTCCTTACACGACGCCGGCGATGACCGTGGTCACGACCTTTTCGACGGCTTCCGCCTCCGGCGGGGTGCCTTCCCGGGTGGCGAACAGCAGGTGCCCGGCCCCGATCAGCGCGGGCGCGAGCGTGTCGACGTCGGCATCGGCTGCAATGCGGCCCAGGTCGCGCTCGGCGGTGAGGTAGGAGGCGATCATGGCCGTAGCTTCCGTGAGTACCGGGATGCCGGCCGGTCCGGTTTGGCGCAGCCGAGCGCGCAGCTCATCCCGAAAAATTACGAGACTGACGATCGCCACGGCGACCGGCCCGAACAGCTCCGTCAGCGCGCCGGCGAGGTTGCCGGCGACGGTGCCGGTCCCGGCGCAGTTGCGCAGGGCCGCGGCCTGATCGTCGATCCGGGCGATGCGGTCGAGCACGAGCTCGGCGAGGAAGGCGTCGAAGTCGGTGAAGTGCCGGTGCAGGACGCCCTTGGCGCAGCCTGCCTCGGTGGTGACCGCCCGGCTGGTCAGCGCGCTCGGCCCGTCCCGGAGCAGGACGCGCTCGGCGGCGCCGAACAGCTGCTCGCGCGCGTCGCGGATGGCCACCCCGGTCGGCACCCTGCATCTCCTCCTTCTTTCACCGGCCCACCCGGTTGATAAGTGGGCACACGCCCATTAAAGTGGGCGCGTGACCACTATACCGCCGGAGCGGGCGCCTCTTTCCGAGCCTGAGCCTCATCAACACCGACAGATAGCGGAGTCCTTCGGCTCGGACCCCGAACGCTACGACCGGACCCGGCCCCGCTATCCCGATGCCATGGTGGACCGGATTGTCGCCGAAAGCCCCGGTCGCGACGTCCTCGACGTCGGCACCGGTACCGGCGTCGCCGCCCGGCAGTTCCAGGCGGCCGGCTGTCGGGTGCTGGGGGTCGAGCCCGACGCGCGGATGGCCGAGTTCGCGCGCCGCAGCGGCCTCGAAGTCGAGGTGGCGACCTTCGAAGCCTGGGACCCCGCCGGCCGAGCATTCGACGCGGTCATCGCCGCGCAGGCCTGGCACTGGATAGACCCGAGCGCCGGCGCGGCCAAGGCATCACAGGTGCTGCGGCCCGGCGGCCGGTTGGCCGTGTTCTGGAACGCGTTCCAGCCTCCGCCCGAGGTGGCCGAAGCCTTCTCCGCGGTCTACCGCCGAGTGATGCCCGACTCGCCGCTCTATCGGCTCGGGATGGCCGGCCCGGCCAGTTACTCGGCGCTGTGTACCAAGGCGGCCGACGCGATACAACGGACGGGCGCGTTCGGCGACCCGGAGCAGTGGCAATTCGGCTGGGATCGGCCCTATACCCGCGACGAGTGGCTGGATCAGCTGCCTACCTTCGGTGGCCACGGCCAGCTCTCGTCGGCCAACCTGCAGAAGCTGCTAACCGGTATCGGCGCCGCCATCGACGCGCTGGGGGGCAGCTTCACGATGCGTTACACCGCGTTGGTACTCACCGCGACGCGAACTGGCGCCGCCTAACCGGCTTCTCGGTCTAGTCGGGCCAAGGCGATCGCTGCCTCGCGCGACCGGCGAAGGGAACATGCGGGTTCATGCCGATCGGCCGTTGGAAAGGATTATTTCGGCCACAACAGGGTAGAGGAGAGCTATGAGCTCTCCCTTTCAGCACTCCGCGGCGCGTGGTTCAACTCTCCCGTTCCTTGCTGACGCCATCCGACGGATTCATGAAACCGATGTCTTCGATCGTCCAGCCGAGGTACTGAGGCGTATCGCCGAGGCGGCGCTGACCTCCCCTCGGGTGCGATCAGTTCTCCGGGGTGAGCAGATTGGCCACGCCCTGCACCCCATACTCACCGACTTCCCACTCGGGGCGTGGACGAGCACCTCGTTGTTGGATCTCTTCGGCGGGCCCCGAGCGCGTCCCGCCGCCACCGGGTTGCTGAGCTTCGGTATTGCCGCCGCTGTTCCCACGGCGCTCTCCGGGCTCGCCGAATGGCAGAAGACAACGGGCCCGGCCCGGCGTGTTGGGACCGGGCACGCCATTGTGAACAGCGCCGCTCTTGCCCTCTACTCGTCGTCGTTAGTGGCTCGGCTCCGGGATCGTCATACCACGGCCGTCGCGCTTGGCTTGGCCGGTGGGCTTATGGCTATCGTGGGCGGCTATTTGGGGGGTCACTTAAGCCTGACCCTGAAAGTAGGCACTACGGACCCGGCGATGGCTCAGGAAGGCAGCCGTTGACTTACTTGCCCCTGGTGTGTTCGGGGGTAAGTAAGCCACGCTCAACCGCCACCCTGCGTGACAGAGTGCGGTAACCGCTCTCGTCGAAGAGCACCACCACGCTGTCACCCTCAAGGGTTTGCACAGTCCCGGTGCCGAATTCCGGATGGGTAACCCGCTGTCCCGGTCTCAGTGGCCCGGAGTCCCCTTCTTGTTCAGCGCGCTTACCGCCGTGACCGGCGTCGCAGTTGTCGCAGCGTTGGCAGGGCTCATCGCGCACCTCTCCCAGCAGCTCCAACAGGGTTCGGCGTCGACAGCCGGTGGTCTCGGCATAGCGGCGCACCATCTCCACCCGGCTGTGTTCGAACTCGCGTCGCCGCCGTGCGTGCCGCACTGCGTTCTCGACGGCTTGGTCCCTGGTTACGTCGGACGTAGTCGACAATCGTCGGCCGGCCTCCTCCCGTAACCCACCCACCGCGATCAGTAGCGACACCAGCCGAGCGAGGGACCGAGCGGACAACGCGGTCCGACGGGCTAGTTCGGAACGAGTCAGGGGCTCCTCATGTACCGCGCGCAGCACCGCGGCCAACTGTTCAGGGTCCGGATCACCGCCGCCGGCAAAGAACGCGGGAACCGCGAGGTCCTGTGGCCGGTGGAACAACCGGGCGCTCGCCGGGTTTCCGTCCCTACCGGCCCGGCCGGCTTCCTGGTGGTAGGCGTCTATCGAAGCGGGATCGTCACCGTGCAGCACGAACCGAACGTCTGGCTTGTTGATCCCCATTCCAAAAGCACTAGTCGCCACTACCACCCGCAGCTCGCCTCGTAAGAACGCATCTTGCGTCGCGTCCCGCTCCTGGCGTCGTAACGCACCGTGGTAAACGCCCGCGCTAACCGCGGTGTCCCGCAATCGTCCCGTGAGCTGCTCAGCATGACGGCGGGTGCTGACATATACGATTCCGCTGCCGTCGCGTTCGGTGGCTTCACTTACTACCGCCTTCCACTTGGCCTGCTCATCGTGCAACAACCGCACTGACAGGTGCAGCTCGGGCCGGTCGGTGTCGCCGACGACGGTGTGTACGTTGCGCATCCCCAACCGCTCGACGATCTCCTCACGAACCGTAGGCGCGGCGGTGGCGGTCATCGCGAGCAAACGTGGCCGGCCTATTGCTTCGATAACGGCGGCCAGCGATAGGTAGTCGGGACGGAAGTCGTGGCCCCACTGGCTGATGCAATGCGCCTCATCCACCACGAATAAGGTGGGCCGTACCCGGCGCAGCTCATCCAGCACTACATCCCGGGTGAGCTGCTCGGGAGCCAGCAGTAGGAACTCCAGCTTGCCGGCCGCCAGCCGTTCAAGGGTCTGACGTTGCCGCCCGGCGGACAGCTGGGAGTTCAGTACCTCGGCGGCTAGCCCGCCCTCGTTCAGCGTCCGGGCCTGATCGCGCTGTAGCGACAGCGTGGGGCTCACCACTACCGTTGGACCGCCTAGCAGCTCACCTCCGATGGCGTAGATCGCGGTCTTGCCTGCGGCCGGCGCGACCACCACAAGTGTGTCGTGCTCGGGCAGTTCTCGCAGCGAGACTCGCTGCTCATCGCGCAGTCGCGCCCCGCCCAGCAGTCCCCGGTGAGCCGCCGTCGCCCGGGCGGCGCTGTCACGGTCCACTACTCCTCGTCAGCTCGTTCAGCGTTGCCGGTGGCCCCGTAGTGCCAACCGGCGTCATCTTGGCCCATTCGGCGGTACTCGGCGTACCAGGTACCGCCGTCCGCCTCGTGATCGAACTCCATGACCTCAGGCGGGTTTTCACCGTCTCCTACGGTCACGTCGCGTACGGCTCCATCCAACGGTCCGTCACGCAGCAGCAATCGACTCATGGCATACCCCCGTTCGGTGCTGTTTTACCCCGACAGCGGTGGCTCACACCCGGTTTTGCGGCAAATCGGTGGTTGACCAAATCAGCGTGCGGCGCGGTGTCGGGCTGTGTCCTACGTCGAAGCCGACGCGCTTCCCGCGCCCACGGATAGCCATCTCGCATTCGGCGTCAGCGAGCCGTGACGCTGATCGATGGTCCGGGCCGGCTCTGTCGATGTGAACGATCCAGCGCGGTGACAGCGTAGGTATAGGTGATGCCGGCATCGACCGTAGTGTCGACGTACTCCGGGGGCTGCTCGTTGCGGCGGACGGTGCCTAGAAGGCTACCCCCATCGCCCAGAGCCGATGAGCGATCCGGGCTCGCGGCGTCGAAGCGGTATATCGCGTAGTACCGGGTCGATTTGTCGACGGTGCGGTTCCAGGAAAGCGCCACCGTTGCGGCGGAAGCATTTGCGTGAAGGCCGCTGGGCGGCGGTGGGGGAGAACCGTGAATTCGGTTCGATACAGGTATCAGGGCCGGGTGGCGGTAGGCATTGGCGGCCAGCGCCCCGGATAGGTTGGGTGAACTGGCGAGGAAGTGGGTGGTGTCGAACCAGATATCGCCGGCCACCCGATGATAGGAACGGTTGTAGTCAAGGTGGCTCACCAACTCAGTAGGATCGCGCCATACTGGATCGGCCGCAGCGAGATCTAGCCGATACGCCGCCTGACCGATGTACAACGCGGTATCAGTACCGGCGACGGTCTTGGCCCACCAGGGCAGCAAACGGCTGTAGGCGGCCTTCGCATCGTCCAGCTTCCAGTACAGCTGGGGGGCGATGTAGTCCAGCCAGCCCTTTTTCACCCATAACCGAGTGTCGGCGTAGATTTCGTCATAACTTTGCAGGCCGTTGGTGTCGGAGCCGACGGGATCGGTCGCACTGTTGCGCCAAATCCCGAACGGGCTAATTCCAAAGCGCACCCACGGTTTAGTGTCAGCAACGCGCTCGGACACTTCACGGACGAACCGGTTGATGTTGGAGCGCCGCCAATCCCCCAGATTGGAGTAGCCGCCCCCATACCTGGCGAACGTATCCTGGTCGGGAAAGGGCTGATCCTTGACCGGGTAAGGGTAGAAGTAGTCATCGAAGTGAACGCCGTCGACGTCATACTTGTGGACCGCGTCCATGATCGCATTTATGACGAATCGGCGCGCCTCCGGAATGCCCGGGTTGTAGTAAAGCTGTTTGTCAAAAGCAATCGACCAGTCGGGATGATCGCGTACCGGATGACCGGCGGGCAGCTGGCTCGGATCGGCGTATTCGCCCATTCGGTAGGGATTGAACCAGGCATGAAATTCCAGGTTCCGTCGCTGGGCCTCGGCGAGGCAGAAACCTAGTGCGTCATAGCCAGGGTCTTTGCCTGGGATTCCGGTGAGCCATTTCGACCACGGCTCGGGTGCGCCGGGATAGAACGAGTCGGCTTGAGGACGAATATGCACGAACACCGCGTTGATGCCATTGCGCTGGGCCGCGTCCAGTAGGCCGATGTACTGCTTTTTCTGCTCATCTACGCTACGACCGGCCGGCTTGGGCCAGTCAGTGTTTCTGACCGTCGTGATCCATAGCCCCCGCAGCTGACGCACAGGCCATGGGGACGTTGTGCCCTGATTCGTGGCGGACGCCACGGAGGGGGCGAGCAGCAAAGGAAGTGAGGAGGCCCCCGCGGCTAAGAACGTGCGGCGCCTCATCCAGCTCTCCTCATTCGTCCTCGATATCCGCAGCGAACCGATGCCGCTGCGCCACCGCCTGGAGGATAAAGAGAATCTAGCAGAACAACGAAATATCGAAACCTGAGCTAATCTGCCCGAGCCGAACGCCTGCGGACGGCTCAGGGAACGCGGCTAGTGACGCGTTCCTTACCGACTCTTTAGAGCCAGTCGGGCCAGTGCAGCTGGCCGGTGACGCGTCAGTACCGCACCCGCGCCCACAGATCGCGCAGTTTGCCGGGCCTCTGCTTTCTCAGGTGCTCACACACCTCGCCCGGCTCGCGGGTCGGTATCGGGCGAGCGCGGCCGCTCCAGAACTGCTGGGCTTGTCCGGCCATGCCGCCAAGCGTCCACCGGTAGTCGTCGGGCATCTTGGCGTGGGCGATGCGAAGCATTCTGGCCTCGGAGCCCCCACCCTGCATCGCGGCGAGTATGGCGAGGCTCCAGATGTGCGCGCGCCGGCAGCGGCGGCACACATCGAAGTTAAGTGAGCCCCAGCTGCGCTTGCCGAGCAGCAGAAGGACCTGCCGGCTGCCGCTGTCCGGCGAATACCGCAGATACACCAATCGCACCAGCTCGGCCACGGGGCCGGCGCCGTGGGTCAGCGCCATGTCGCGCCTGCGTTCGGCTTCGACTTCGTAGGCCGGGCGACCCTCGTTCGCCGCGTCGTCGTATGTCGACCCATACTCAAACCGCATGGTCCGACAGTACTTCCTGAGCCGCTTCCGGGTCCTCGTCCCTGACGATCGCCTCGGCCAGAGTTTTGTTCCGGGTGCCGTCCGCGGTCCACAGCCGCAGCCTCTCGTACGCGGTCTTCCAGGGCCGCAATTCCACAGAATCCCGTTGAGTACCTGCCGATGATCACGCCACCGCTGCCTCCAACCCGACACCGGCAACAGGGGCTCAGTCCGCGCCCACGTCCTATCCGCCAACTCACCCCGACCAACCACGACCACGAGCCCGCTGGCCGATCGGCTCAGCGACGGACGCGGTAACGGATGTGTGTGGCCTCCGGCGTGTTGATCACCCGAACGGTCTCCAACTCGACGCGCGACGGCAGCACCTCGAACAGCCGGCGCCCGCCACCGAACAGCACCGGGATCTGGTGGATCTGCAGCTCGTCCAGCACACCGGTCTCGAGCGCCCATTGGGCTGTGTATGCGCCATGCACCAACACGTTCCGGCCCCCGGCGGCGGCCTTCGCCTGTGCCATCGCGCTGGCGATCCCATCGGTCACATACGTCACCAATGGATAGTTCGCGACGGACGGACCAGGCGGCCGGTGACTGGGCACGAAGATCGGCACGCCACGGCCGTGAGGCCCACCTTTCCAGCGATCGATCTGCTCCGCGGTACCCGTCCCACCAGGACCGCGCCGGTCGCGTTCATTTCGTCTATCAATTGTCCAGCCGGCCCGGGGGCCTTGGGTGAACCAACTCGCGCAGGGCGGCATCAAACCGGAACCACAACTCGATCATTTACAGGACGTTGAACGCCAAGGACACTTTGGCATACTGCTGCACGACGAATGCATGTCATGTGGATGGAAGTCAGAGCAGGAATGACCAGTGGCCTCCGGACCGATTGAAACGGTTGCTACAACTTAGGGTCCAGCACAATCGAGATGCCCTCTCGAACATACCTGATGTGAACGGGGTTTCTCGCTGTTGGTGACGGCTGTCTGGTTGATAGTGATGGACGGGCAACAACCCGTGCCGATCAATAAGAAAGAGCGGTATGGGTGGTAATGGGAAGCAGCAGCCATCGGAACCAGGCCGGCCGCTGTCGATTCGGGCGATTGTCATCGGCGGCGCCGTGGTTGGCGTGGTGGCAGTTGTCGCTGTCGCGGCGCTGCTCTACTTCTACGGCGGCGGGACTGACCAGGACCAAGCCGGGCTCAACGTTGTGCGGACCGCGGGAACGCTCGTGGTGGGTACCGGTGGAGCCCTTGCTCTGCTGCTGACCGCTCGCCGCCAACGCTATACCGAGCTGACTCTAGAACACCAACGCGACGTTGCTAACCAACGGGGCATTACCGAGATCTACACCCATGCCGTCGATCAGCTCGGTAACAGCCAGGCACCAGTGCGACTAGGAGGCTTGCACGCGCTGGAACGGCTAGCGCAAAACCACCCCCAGCAGCGACAGACCATCGTCGACGTCATCTGCTCCTACCTCCGCATGCCCTACACCCCACCAGACGACACACCCCAGGCGAGGACACACCCACCGATGCGCGTGCTCGATACGAGCAACAACGCCAAGAACTGCAGGTCCGCCTCACTGCCCAGCGCATTCTCGCCGCACATCTCAAGCTCGGCCCAGTAGACACTTTCTGGCCTGACATCGACCTGGATCTAACCGAGGCCCACCTTCACAGGCTAAATCTAGTGGGCTGCCACATCAGGAAAGCCCAATTCATCGGGGCGCGGTTCTTAGGGGACGTGGATTTCGCCGGGACGCAATTCTACGAGGGCGCGGATTTCGGCAAGACGAAGTTCTTCAAGGACGCAAGGTTCGCCGAGGTTGGGTTCGTTGGGAACGCGATATTCGATCATGCCGAATTCTCCGGGGCCGCGGATTTCGCCCGGACGAGGTTCACTGGGGACGCAAGGTTCGCCAAGGCGAAGTT
>DATATO010000225.1:0-4646 GCA_036268755.1 Mycobacteriales bacterium
GCGGCGCTTCCAGCACCAACGCCTGCGCCACCGCGCCGTCCGCCATATCGGCACACTAAAGACCTCTTGACTGACGAGTCAATCGAGAGACCCGGCCCTGACGGCACAGATGCTTCCGGTCTCACCGCTCAACGCTCGCTGTTACGCGAAGTTGGGTGCGGCGCGCAAGGTGCTGTGCTGAGGAATCGACCGGACACCGCTTCTTCTCGATCGCCGACGCGGCGCTCAGCGGCCGGTCCCCGCGACGGTGAAGGTGAGCATACTCACCGTCATCATCCATCGTTGTTCCTGCAGGTGTGGCCCGGGCGCGTCACTAGCTTGCCGCCACCGACGCGCGCGCGGCCGGCTCTACTCGCCGAAGCCCTTGAGCGTCTGTCATTTGGTCACTTTTGATTTGCGTCGGCGTCGCCTTGACCGAGCACGTGAATTACCGGAGCACCCATCACACCCGTCCCCTTATTAGGAATGATTGTCATTAAGCTCTCGATCACGCCGATCGCTTGTGGCGCTGAGGCGGCCTGACGCAGGCCTATAGGGCGTATCAGGCCTCACTATGTGAGCCCGACGACGTGTATCTGTTGGATGCGGTTCGCAGATGCGAACCATTGGACCCTTGCCTGCGCCATGCGCCCGTCGTTATGCCACTGTCGCTCCACGTCTTTCACTGAATCGCCCAAGTCCGGCCGGGCACGGCGACGTCGACATCGCAGTAGCCTCGGAGCCGCGTTGCCCGGTAGCCCGGTGACCATACATGACCGGAAGCACCATCAACGCAGAAAGAAGCCGAAAATCCAATCCACCGGTACGCGCTTCCAATAAACCCAGACCCGAATAAGGCGGACTAGCCTCGAAAGGATAACAATATAAAACTACACTAAGATCACAATAGAATCTTACTAAGATCACAATAGAAATATGCTAAGATCACAATAGGGTGGCTAATCGATAAGGCGATGTTAACACGAGTTTAAATAACTGGCTGTTGACCACATGAGACACCCCAGTAACATCACGATCAGATAACGATCCCGTCAATGGGATTTGGAAATTGCCCGCCTGTCGAATACCGTCCTCCTGACATGTAGCACGTTGACGTGCACGAAACCCTCGACTGCGGAACACTAGCGGACACTAACAAGACGATGTTGATCTAGACGACCGCTGAGCCCATGCGGGTCCCACACCCTGACCTACGATCCGGGCACGCCCAAACTGTGCTGTTGCTGTGAGGAGGGGAATTGGCTACCGTCCACGCGAATGACGACCCCGCGCGCGACTCAGACCCGACCCATTTTTCGCTCGTTATGAACAAAACTCCCGCTACTCCGATTGCCATCATCGGTATGGCGTGCCGACTTCCCGGAGGCATCGAATCGCCTGACCAGTTGTGGGATGCGTTGCTGCGCAGCGATGACCTGGTCACCGAGATTCCGCCCGACCGGTGGGACGCCGATGAGTATTACGACCCCGAGCCGGGTGTGCCGGGCCGGTCGGTGTCGCGGTGGGGCGGATTCATGGACGACGTCGGTGGCTTCGATTCCGAGTTCTTCGGGATCAACGAGCAGGAGGCGACTGCGATCGATCCGCAGCACCGCTTGCTGCTGGAAACCTCGTGGGAGGCCATGGAGCACGCCGGCCTCACGCGCGAGAGGATCTCCGGCTCGTTGGCCGGTGTGTTTGTGGGATTGACGCATGGCGACTACCAATTGCTGGCAGCCGACGCGCACTCCGTGGAGGGGCCGTACGGATTCACCGGCACCAATTTCAGCCTGGCGTCCGGGCGGATCGCTTACGCGCTGGGGATCCACGGTCCTGCACTCACGGTGGACTCCGCATGTTCATCTGGCCTGGCCGCCGTGCATATGGCCTCCCGCAGCCTGCGCGACGGCGAAAGCGACCTCGCCTTCGCCGGCGGCGCCACCGTGATGTTGGACCCGCGGAAATTCTCCTCGGGATCGGCCCAGGGCATGCTGTCCCCGACGGGACGCTGCCATGCGTTCGACGTCGCAGCGGACGGGTTCGTGCCTGGTGAGGGCTGCGTCGTGGTGCTGCTGAAGCGGTTGGCGGATGCGCACCGCGACGGCGACCGGATTTTGGCCGTGCTACGCGGCACCGCCGCCAATCAGGACGGCCAAACCGTGAACATCGCAACGCCGTCCGCGGATGCGCAGACAGCGGTGTATCGGGCGGCGTTGACTGCCGCGGGAGTGAACGCGCGCACCATCGGAATGGTGGAGGCGCACGGGCCCGGTACCCCCGTCGGTGATCCCCTCGAATACGCCAGCCTGGCGAACGTCTACGGTATCGAGGGGCCCTGCGCGTTGGCGTCGGTGAAGACCAATTTCGGGCATACGCAGGCGGCCTCAGGGGCGCTGGGCCTGATCAAGGCCGTCCTCGCGCTACAGCACGGTGTGGTTCCGCCGAATCTGCACTTCACTCGGCTACCCGATGAAATGAACCAGATCGACACGAAACTGTTTGTGCCGCAAGCGACCACGCTTTGGCCCACCAACGGCCAACACGTCCGGCGCGCCGCTGTGTCGTCATATGGGCTGTCCGGAACCAACGTGCACGCCATCCTCGAACAAGCACCACAAACCGTTGCAGCGAATGGCCAGACGACCCGATCCCCGGTCGGCACACCATTGGTGTTCCCGGTGTCATCGAGTTCAGCTGACGAACTGCGCCGGACCTCCCGGCGGCTGGCCGACTGGGTGGAGGCACACGCGAATTCCGTGACATTGCCAGATCTGGCCTACACCCTGGCCCGTCGGCGCGGGCACCGGTCCGTGCGGGCCGCCGTGACGGCTAGCGGCACCCAGGAGCTGGCCAAGGCGTTGCGGGAGGTTGCCGACGGCAACACCCCGTATCCGGCTGCGGTCGGCCAGGACGACCGCGGACCGGTGTGGGTGTTCTCCGGCCAGGGCTCGCAGTGGGCGGCGATGGGTGCCGAGCTTTTGGCCAGCGAACCGGTGTTTGCCGCCACCGTTGCCGAGGCCGAACCGCTGATCGCCCGGGAGTCCGGATTCTCGGTGACCGAGGCGATCTCGGCGCCGCAGACCGTCACCGGTATCGACCGGATCCAGCCGACCCTGTTCACCATGCAGGTCGCACTGGCCGCCACCATGAAGTCCTACGGGGTGCGCCCAGGCGCGGTAGTCGGACATTCCCTGGGCGAGGCCGCAGCCGCCGTCGTCGCCGGAGCACTCTCGCTGGAAGACGGGGCCCGCGTCATCTGCCGCCGCTCACGGCTGATGACCCGCATCGCCGGCGCCGGCGCGATGGCGTCCGTGGAGCTGCCCGCCCAGCAAGTGCTTTCGGAGCTGATGGCTCGCGGCGTCGACGACGTGGTGGTGGCTGTGGTGGCCTCGCCGCAGTCCACCGTCATCGGAGGCGCAACCCAATCGGTTCGCGATCTCGTCGCGGCCTGGGAGGAGCGCGACGTAATGGCCCGCGAGGTGGCCGTCGACGTCGCATCACACTCCCCCCAAGTCGATCCGATACTCGACGAGCTGGCTGATGTCCTGGCCGAGCTCAGCCCGATGACGCCGGAAGTTCCGTACTATTCGGCGACGCTGTTCGACCCGCGCGACCAGCCGGTGTGCGACGGCGGGTACTGGGCGGACAACCTGCGGCACACGGTGCGGTTCGCCGCGGCGGTTCAGGCTGCGCTTGAAGACGGCTACCGGGTTTTCGCCGAGTTGGCGCCACACCCCCTGCTCACTCATGCCGTCGAGCAGACCGGCGACAGCCTCGACATGACGGTAGCCGCATTGGCCGGCATGCGCCGCGAGCAACCGCTGCCGCACGGAATGCGTGACCTCCTGGCGGATCTGCACTGCGCGGGCGCCGCGGTGGACTTCTCGGTGCTCTACCCACATGGGCGCCTGGTGGACGCGCCGTTGCCGACATGGACACATCGTCCGCTGCTGTTGTCTCGCGATGGTCAGGAAACCCCAACACATGGTGGTTGCACGGTTTCGGTGCACCCACTGCTGGGCCAGCACGTCCGCTTGCACGAGGAGCCGGAGCGCCACGCGTGGGAGGGTGAGGTCGGCACGGAGGCACTGCCATGGCTCGGTGACCATCAGGTCCACAATGTGGCCGCGCTGCCGGGGGCTGCCTACTGCGAGATGGCGCTGGCCGCCGCTCGCACGACCCTGGGCGAGGCATCCGAGGTCCGCGACGTCCGCTTCGAGCAGATGCTGCTCCTCGACGAGAAGACCCCCATCGATGCCGTCGCCGTGGTTGCGTCGCCGGGTGTCATCAACTTCCTGGTGGAGACCGACCAGGACGGCGAATGTGTGCGGCGAGCCAGCGCGGTCCTGCACGCGGTCGAGGACGCCGACCAGCCGCCCGCGCACGACATGGATACGCTGCTGGCGGCGCATCCGCGCCGTGTGGATGGAACAGAACTGCGAAACTGGTTCGACGAGCGCGGTATTCAATACGGTCCGGCGTTCACGGGCCTCGCCGCCGCATGCACCGCCGAGGCGACAGTCGACACCGTGCTGGCCGAAGTGGCCCTGCCCCGCTCGATCCGCTCACAGCAGGACGCCTACAGGGCGCATCCCGCGCTGCTGGACGCCTGCTTCCAGTCCGTCGCGGTCCATCCCGACGCCCAAAGTGCAGCTAGCGGCGGCCTG
>DATATO010000226.1:0-8340 GCA_036268755.1 Mycobacteriales bacterium
CGACAGTGTTCGGTTCGACCAATCCGTCGCGCCGAAAACATTCGTCTCGCGGGCGGTAAATGTGACTGGACTTCTCATGCTCGACGTGCTCGTCGGCAATGCCACCCCGTTATTGTCACAGACTCAGGCCTTCGACAACGCCCTCCTGCTCGCCCAGTTAGCCGAACCATCCAATGACTCGCGGTCTTTCCTACGTCTAGTGCGCAAGGGCCATATTCAAGTACGAGTAGCCGGTGCTCCCTCACTGCTGGGAGCGTTTCGTGACGCGCTACGCATGCCGGATTTTGTGTTGTCCGCCTGGCCAGAGCTGAGCGATGCACAACTGCGGGCCGAGGTGGTGCGAGGCCTAGGTAGCGCCACCGGCAACATCGATCAGCTAGGGCACCCGTCCCTAGCCGCCCGGCTTGAAGGCTTGCGGCAGTTCGACGACAGCCTACGTCATAGTCCGACTATGCAGTGGCACGCCGCTATGACCCGAAAAACCCAGCTCTCTACGCGAATCGTGCAGGGTTTGCGAGAATTGTCCAGCACCGATCCCGCTAGCCGCGAAGGTGCTGCATGGCTGCTGGCTAACGCTCAATCGCTGTTGCCGGCGCAGCAGGAGCTGCGATCGGTGTGGTACCGGCTGCTCGACGAACTGGAGAAGAGCAGCGGCAAGGCAAGCCTCGGAAACACGCGCGGGATCATCAATGGCGCCTATAACAGCGTGGTTGCCAATTCGTTGGGGGCGACCGGCATGTTCGCCCAATGCCCTACCGAGGAAGTGGCGACCGCGCTAGCGAGCATCGAGCTCAACGGAGTCGCCGGCGGTCAGCTCGTCAAGCTCATGCCCGACGAGCGCCGTTATGAGTGGCTGAACTGGGAGAAAGTCGATAAGTGGTTGGATGAATCCGGCCATATTTCCAAGCCGGCACATCGATTGGATCATCTCGTAAAGCAGGGCTACGTCGGTCCTGTTCAGCTGAACAGGCGGGCCGGAATCGCGCTCAAAGTTGCGTTACCCTCTCCCGCGGCCGGACTCGTTGCCAGCAGAATGGCTCGCGAAACAACCGAGTCGCTGGAGGATTGGTTGGGTGCGGAAGGCGGAGTTATCGGCGGTGTGGTGTCCCTGCTGGCAGCGCTCCCGGTCATCAAACGTAAGCAGGGGTGGTGGGGCACGGAGAACCGACCTCGAACGGGAGAGCACTGGGAATACACCGTGACCACTGGCACCGCATCTTGGCAGAAGAGTGTGCTTCCTGTCGCGGTTACCGCCCGGGGTCCTCGCCTTGGCTCGGCGTGGTTCCGCCAAGGGAAGCCGGGGTAGGAACTGCCAACCCGGCGAATCAGGACTACCTCCATTCACGACCGCTATACGATACCCGTATAGAACGCATCCGACCGGCGCGTTTCACCCGTAGCCACCATACGTTTCGCGCACTGCGTGTCCGCAACTTTCGGTGGTATTTCGTTGCGCAGATCTGCTCTATCAGCGGCAACAACGCCCAGACGGTAGCGATGGGCTGGCTCGTCCTGCAGCTCACCCATAGCGCCGTCACCCTAGGCGTTGTTACAGCCGCTCAGTTTCTCCCCCTACTTGTCTTGGCGCCGCTCCTCGGGGGAGTTATAGACCGCTTCGACAAGCGAAGCATTCTGATAATCACGCAGGTGTGCGCATTGACGATCGCCGCGCTCTTGGGTGTTCTTTCGACACTAGATCGAATAGGTGCCCTGGGAATAGGCATACTCGCTCTGCTCCTTGGCATGGTCAACGCCGTGGATAGTCCGACGAGGCAGGCATTCATCCGCGAGATGGTCGGGACGGACCTGCTGTCGAACGCCGTCTCTTTGAACAATGTGCTCATGGGCGTGGCGCGTATGGCCGGCCCGGTTATCGCCGGCTTGGCCATCGCGGTCGCGGGGATTCCTGCGTGCTTCTTCTTCAATGCGGCGTCGTTTGTAGCTGTTCTGGTGGCTCTCTGCGCGATTCGCGTTGCCGAATGCAGCGACCGCCCGTCTATGGCGGACAATGCCACGCTTCGGCGCGGTTTCCGCTACGTGCTCGCCACACCGGAAGTGAGATCCGGGCTTCTGATCATGACCCTCGTCGGTACATTCACCTACGAGTTCTGGATCACTATCCCGGTGCTCGCCCAGGATGTGTTTCAGCAGAGCGCCTCAGGATATGCCGCGTTAATGACTGCGCTGAGTATTGGCTCCGTGATCGGAGGTCTCGTCATAGCCCGACGCGACACTGTCGGTCGCAGAGAGCTTTTAATCGGCACCGCGGCGTTCGGCGCCACTACGCTCGCGGTCGGCCTGTCCCCCTCGATAGGAGTGGCGTTCGGGGCCATATTGCTCATGGGCGTCGCCTACAGCGCATTCGCCGCCTTGAGTAGCTCGGTGCTACAGCTAAACACCGACTCCGCCTATCAGGGTCGCGTAATGGCTTTATGGGCAGCGGCCTTTATGGGTTCTACCGCCGTCGGTGGGCCGCTCATGGGTTGGATCGCCGATCAGTATGGCGCTCGGACCGCCCTGATCGTAGGAGGCCTCGTGGCGTTGGCCGCCGCGGGCGGCTCGACACGCTGGCGGGCAGGGACCAAGGAAACCCGTAACGTCGAGCGCTCCACCTCGCCGCCCACTAGGAAGGAACCGCGCGATGGCGAAGTACAGCGAGCTAAGTGAGACACAGGTGGCCGAGGCGCTCGCACTTTACGGTGTGAGGCCGAAAAGCGTAGCTCACATCGACGGTGGGGCCGCGAACACAAGCTATCGCGTGGATTGCTCGGACGGCAGCCGGATCGTACTGACAGTAGTGGACAATGCCATCAACCTTCCCGCCCTGACACTTGCGCGATTACTGCGCTATCTAGATGGGCACGGCGTAGCAGTTCCGGCGCCGCTCGAGGGCAGAAACGGGGCGCTGATCGAGACCTTCGACGGGCGTCCGCTGTTGGTGAAACGATTCGTCGCCGGTGAGTGTTTCCAGGTCCTTCCCCTAAAACATGTCGGTGCCGCGGGAGCGGCACTGGCTAAAGTTCACGCCGTGACAGCCCCGGACTGGCTGCCCACCGGATCTCGTCGGCTGCCCGATGTCTCGGCGACGCTTAAGCAGTTCGGCGACGAAGAGTTCGCTGCATGGGTGACCGACCGTATTGACGAGACCCGGACGGCCTTGCATGTATCCCTACCGCAGGGCATCGTCCACGGCGACTATTTCACCGACAATCTCGCGGTCGATCCGGACGGCAAGATCGGGATCCTCGACTGGGAGACCGCCTCTCGGGACGCGGTGCTGCTCGACCTAGGGTTTGCCGTGGTCGGCCTCGTCCGTGTGGCCGGGACGCTCGGCCTCGATCGTGCACAGACCTTCATCGACGGCTACCGAATGGAGCGGAAGCTCACCGATGACGAAGTGGGCTATCTACGCGATGCGGTGATCTATGCCGCCACCTACCTGGGCTACCGCCGCTATGAACGCCACCACATTCGCTATCCCAACCCGACCAAGCAGGATCTGTTTAAGGAGATGCCTCGCTTTGTTGAGTCGCTGCGTGCGGGTTGGCCTGCCCTTACACTCGAATAGCCCGTAGGACACCCTCGATCCGTGGAGCTCAAGACCCGCGACATCGCAACTATGGCTACCAGTACGACATGCTGCCTTAAGGCCGCTCCTTGCGATGAAAAGGCGACAGGCACTACCAATCGAATCCCGCGAGGGTGCCACGAGCGACTGTTGCTCGCCCTGATCTCTGGGGTGGATGACGCTTACTCTGCTCGGGTCTGATGGTTGAAGACTCGGCCGTACGTCGGGCGCCTAGTATCAGGTTGGGCCGGATACGGCGGCCGGGGCCTGGAGTGGGCTGTCGTTCAGACGATGCGCGAGGTCATCCAAGATCGTCGCGGCAGCCGTCGCTCCGAAGCGTGTGGCGCCCAGGCGGTGCAACTCCAAGAGCGCGTCCAGGGTACGGATGCCTCCTGCGGCCTTGATGCCAACGGAGGGCGACACGGTGTGCCGCATAAGGGTGATGTCTGCGGCCGTCGCGCCGCCGGGAGCGAAGCCGGTGCTGGTCTTGATGTAGGCCGCGCCCGAGGCCTCGGCAGCCTGGTATCCGGCAACCTTCTCCTGGTCCGTTAGGTAAGAGTTCTCGAAAATGACCTTGACCAGGTGGTCGGAGGCCGCCTCGACGACGACGGCGATCTCGTCCTGGACGTAGGCGAGGTCGCCGCCCCGCAACCGACCGATATTGATCACCATGTCGATCTCCTCGGCACCCAGGGAGACGAGCTCGCGGGTCTCGAAAACCTTGGCAGCCGTGGTGGTGCTGCCATGCGGGAACCCGACGACCGTGCCCACCGCTACTCCCGTCCCGGCCAGTTCTGCGGCGGCGGTCGCAACGTCGGCAGGCCGCACGCACACCGACGCGGTCCGGTATTCCACGGCGGTCGCCAATCCGGCAGTGACCTCCGCTGGCGTCAGCTCAGGCCGCAACAGCGAGTAGTCGATCATCTTCGCCACGTCGTCGAGCGACGGGAGCTGGCCGTCCCAACGCGGAACCTCGATCGAGGAGACAAACATGGTGCTTCCTTTCGTTCAGTAGGCTCAACGCTCTAAAGCACGCTCTTAGGTATCGGCTAATTAGCGATATTCGGAAATCTCTTCACAGCATTTCAGATGGCTCCGCCTTCCCAGCAATACGACTTGGAAGTAACTGCTTGATGTGATGGGATAGCAATTGTGAACCACGGATCGCTGCCCGCCCCCGTCGTCGATACTGAATGGCTGGCTGCTCATCTTCACGATTCCGACCTACTCGTCCTGGATGTCTCGATCGGGCTGGCCGACGACGGACCTCAACACGTAAGCATGCAGGAGGTGTACGCGAGCGAGCACATTCCGGGCGCCGCGTACGGCGACATTGTGAATGAGCTGAGCGAGCTTGATAGCCCGTTCGAAATCACCCGACCGACGATCGACCGTGCAACGGCCGCGTTCGGACAGCTGGGCATCGGCTCCGAGACCAAAGTGGTTGCCTACGACTCGGTTACTGGAGCGTGCGCGGCACGGCTGTGGTGGTTGCTGAAGTCGTTTGGTCACGACCAGGTCGCCATGCTCGACGGGGGCTTGCAGAAGTGGAAATCGGAAGGACGGCCGGTAGAAGGCGGCACGACAACACCTACTCCAACCATCTTTGTCGCGCACGAAAGGCCGGCCATGTGGGCCGGCAAGGAACAGGTCAGCCAGGTCGTGCGTGAGGGCAAACCAGCGACGCTGGTCAATGCCATCTCGCACCCGTCCGGCGACCTCATTGGCCTGCCAGCCGACGTTGTCAAGCTGCTTACCAGCATGATTCCGGGCAGCGTATCGCTTCCATACCCCGGGCTGCTGGAGCCCGGTACCGCTACGTTCCGGCCCGATACAGAGCTGAAAGATGAACTCAAGATCGTGCCGAGCGGCGAGCACACGATCGTATACTGCGGCTCAGCACTTGGGGCTTCCATGGTAGCGCTCGCACTCACCGCGGTGGGGCGAACCGACGTCGCCGTCTACGACGGATCGCTCGCCGAGTGGCTGGCCGACCCTGACGCCCCGATCGAAACAAACCAGCCGTTCTAAACTGCGGCCGTCCACCCGGCTTCGATTCCCTGGCCAATGGTCGCTACGCGGCGATCCACTACGGCCTCTACAGCACCATCACCGGAGTCGCCCGTCAGCGACGGTAGCCCTGCGCTCAAGCAGTCATCGATTTCGCGTCCCAGTCCCCGATCGCCGCCCTGCTCACCGCCACAGGCGGTTCGGAGGAGTAGCCGACGACCACGCCCTCGGCGGCGGCGTCGAGTCCCTCTGCAGTTCGGCGAAGTGCCTTGCAAAGCCAGGCGGCATGTACGGGTTGGTTTAAGTCCCATTGAGCCGCTGGCGTCACTGTACTTTCGGCATTCAGTGCCGCTGGACTATCAGAAGACGGCGACTGGCCAGTCAGTGGCCCGGTCTCATACGTGCAGCTAAGATTCCAAGGTGAAGGCTGATCAGGACCGATCCCAGGGAACGTTTTTGTTTTTCCAGCCGACACCAAGCACAAAGTTGCGAATACTTCGGACGAAGAACACGAGATGGTGTTTATGCGAGTAAAAGTATAGGTATGAAAATGAAATTCGTCAGCATCGCTCATCGCGGTTTTTCTTCTCGTGCACCAGAGAATACATTGGCGGCTTTCGATCTGGCACTGGCGAGTGGCTTTAAGAATATTGAAATGGACGTGCAACTAGCCAGTGATAAAGTGCCCGTTGTTATTCATGACGCCAAAATAGATCGCACAACGGATAGCAAAGGCGACGTATCGAGCTTTACATCGGCTGACTTGCGTAAGCTAGACGTAGGTTCTTGGTTCAACTCTAAGTACGCCGGGGAACGGATACCGACACTTGAAGAAGTATTGCACGCCTATATAGGCAAAATCCATTTACATCTTGAGCTAAAATCCAACGACCCTGACCTGCCAAAGGTTGTTGCTAGAACGCTCAAAATCAATAATTAGCTCAAGTATGCTAACGCGAAGGCCTTTTCCATACCTGGCCTCACCATTACGTCGGCCCATCTTGAACAGCTTGAACGGTCACGAAGACTATTGCCCGACGTACCACACCACTGGCTAAGCTGGGAGATAAGCGAAGAAATCATTGCGCAGAGCCTGAAGCTAGGACTGCAAGGAATTTGCATTGCAGCGAGATTTGCCGATGCCGAGCTTATCGCGAAGACCAAAGCCAAAGGGCTTACTATCCGAGGCTTAGAAGTAAAAGGCGACGAGGACATTAAAGTACTGTTTGACGCGGGAGTAGAAGGGGCTACGACGAATTGGCCCGATAGGTGTAAGAAAACCTTGAGCCATGTAGCGAGCAGGCTTACTTAACTCCATTGTTTCAATCCACTTGGCCCACTCTGAAGGCTAAGATTTCAGCCATTTAGAAACCTTTTGAACCCGGCGGGAACAGTCGGGCGGACAAGAATCCATCGCCGCAGCCGACGTCACGTTCCACGGCTCGCTCATGCCTCAAGTCTGCCGCAGTGTGGAGCATGGCCGGACAAACGAGCGCAACGGGCTGCTGCGAGCTGCCCGTTCCGGTAGGCGGATCGGCGTGCGGGCGAACCCAAGGGAGACCCTCAGTCTCTGCCAGGCTCTAGAGGTCTCGTTGGAAGTGGTGAGCGGAGATCCGCAGCTTGTGTCGCATGTACAGCCGGTGCGCCGGTGCGCGGTCCTCAGCTACTCCGGAATCCAGGTGCAGACCTTCACACCCGAGACGCTGTCCTTCCTCCCCCAGCCAGTTCATCAACCGGTCGGCGTGCCCAACACCTCGCTCACCGGGCAACGTGGAGATGTCGTCGACGTATACATAAAGCCCCCACGCCAGGGCGGTTACCTTGCGAAATCCGGCGACGGCTACCGCAGACATCTGTCTGTCCCGGAAGACTCCGACGAGTCGGTAGCCGACCGGGCGCAGTTGGGTGTCGATGACGTCGACAACTGCGGCGGGGCTGCCCCATCGCGGCCGCAGCGCCAGCATCGCCTCAGCGGCGAGTCCGGTGGAGCCGTGGGGTATCTCGCGCACGTCGATCATGACTGGATAGTAGTAGTTAAAATTGACTCATCAGGCCTCGCTGCCGTGAATGCAGTAAGCCGACTTCTTGGTTTGCGGCTCCAGCGGTGCGAGGGCGGCACTGACGGTGTGATGGAGTGTGTCGGCGTCGGCTCCAGCGCGGGAGCGGAGGTTGACACCGTAGGCGAGTAATGCGAGCACGTCGGCGACACCGCCAACGGCGGTGCCGTCGATCAATTGCCCCTGATGCATAGCGGTTTCGAGGGCGACGTGCAATGCGTGGCGCAATTGCCGGTGGTGCTGGTCCAGTAGCGTCCGTACGGCTGGGTCCGCGCGCTCGATGCCGGTGTGGGCGTTTACGATCATGCAGCCCCAGCCGGCATAGGTGCCCGAACACCGCACTCCGATCAGCCCTGTGAAGAACTCCCGAATAGCTGGAAGTCCCCGGTCATCGTCGGTGAGTTGGCGCAGTGCTGGTTCGGCGCGCATGCGCAGGTAGCGCCGCAGGGCGGCGAGATAAAGCTCTCGCTTGTCGCCGAAGGTGGCGTAGAGGCTAGACCGGTTGAGCCCGGTCACGGTAGCGACAGCCTGGATTGAGGCTGTGGGCCCACCGTGTCGCCAGAACAGCTCCTCGACGCGTTCCAGGGCAACGTCCGGGTCGAAGTGCTTGATGTCGGGCATGGCGACTCCCACGTTCTTGAAATGTCAATTCCAAGATAGCTCCCCGTTACCTCGTGTCAAGATGCCCGCGTAGCCTGCTTCGTC
>DATATO010000227.1:0-8532 GCA_036268755.1 Mycobacteriales bacterium
TCTCACGCGTTATCTCAAGGAAATCGATGCCGACTGGGCCTATTGGCCGCTCAACGGCACGCAGTCGGCCGGTTACGGCCGAGCTCATGGCAGCCCGGAGACATATGGCCTGTCGGATGACACGTGGCATCGAAATTCTAACGATCGGGTGTTGGCGATGCTCATGGCCGTGCAACGTCCGAAACTGGGACCGGGAGTCTCATCGTGAGAGGTTACACGGCACGCGCACTGGTGGCTGCCGTTGCTATCGTCCTGGCCGCGTTTCTCACCGTGGCAGCCCTTCCTGCCACCGGAGCCCAGGACGTCTCAAGCCATTCATCGGAGCTACCCGCTGGAACGTGCGTCCTCCAGTCGGGGGAATCCGATGGGAGCTATCCGGCGTTTCCGTCGGTGCTTCGAACCAGCACTAACCGAGTTTTCGCAACCTGGCGGCTAAGTCAAGAGCATCAAGATGCCGGCGGCAAGATTATGCTCAGCGAGTTGCTGCGACCCTACGACGGGTGTAACTGGACCGTGCCCCGCGTGATCGCCACCGAGTCCGCGGCCGACTACAACATTGGTCCCGCCGGATTTGCGGAGGCAGCAGACGGGAGTCTCGTCATCGGCGTGAGCCGATACCACGTGAAGAACACCTCATCCGCGGATCACTTCAGCGCCCACGTGATTCGTTCCACCGACGGTGGTACCACCTGGGGCCCGACTCTACCGGTCAATGCTGGGTATGCCGGCGACATCTCCTACCCCGCTTCGCTGGCGAAACTCGCCGACGGCAGCCTGGTTATGGCGCTCTACGGCAACGATGATCCGGCCAAACCCTACGACGGCAAATGGTATGTGCGGCTCGCACGATCCACCGACGATGGGCGCAACTGGCGGCCGTGGGGGTCAGGTGTGCCGATGACCGAAGGCCGTCAATGGTCGGAGCCGGAGCTCCTCGTAGACGGCAGTCGCCTGGTTATGGCCTTACGTTACGACGTTCCGAAGGGCGGGGCGGACACTTCGGGGGCCTTTCTCGTGAGTTCTGACGACCTTGGCAGGAGCTGGAGTGTCCCTCGTCGGATCACCAGCGGGACCTCGGGTTCGCCGGCCCTGGCTAAGCTGCATAATGGCCTTTACGCGCTTGCCTATCGGGACATGACGCAACCCAATTACCCATTCCGATACGCACTCAGCCCTAACCTCCGTACCTGGGCCATGAACAACGATGTCACGGGCGGCTCTACTCGCCGCATGTTGTACGCGGGTTTTACGGCCCTTGACCGAAATAAGTCTTTGGCGGTGTTCTCATTGGAGAACCCTGAAAGTAACCCTCATGGATGGTCCAGCGTTCACTCGGCGGTGATCCACTAATGCGAATTCACAGGCTTGTAGGCGCGTTTCTCGCCGTAGTTGTGTTCTCGCCGGTGCTTGTTGTGTGCAACGCTGCCGTGGCGGAGACACCCCCTGGGCACCCTGTGCGCAAGTCGATCCCCACCACCAATGCGGTGCCGCGCCCTACGCCCGCCTTCCCGCTGTCCACACAAGGGCGCTGGATTGTGGATGCGCATGGCAAACGGGTCAGGCTGGCCAGCGTCAACTGGTTTGGCGCGGAGTCACCGGAATTCGTGGTCGGCGGCCTGGACAAAGCCTCGCTGAGCTATATCACCACCTGGATTGCCGGCCACGGTTTCAATTCGATCCGGCTGCCGTGGTCCAACGAGATGGTGGAGAAAAACCCGGTCGTCAAGTCGGAATACCTTTCCGCCAACCCTGACCTTAAGGGCCTTAGGGCTTTGGAGATCTACGACCGAGTGGTCGCCGCCGCCGCGGCGGCGGGGCTCATGGTTGTGCTGGATAACCACCGCAGCAGCGCCGACTGGTGCTGCGATGAGAAACACGGCGATGGGCTGTGGCATTCGGCGGCACATCCCGAATCGGCCTGGATCAAGGACTGGAAAACCATGGCGGCGCGTTACCGCAGTCAGCCTGCCGTGGTGGCCGCGGAGCTTCGTAACGAGATCAGACCCGACCCTGCCGTGAGTAAGAAAAAGCCCTCCTGGGGCGACGGCGATTCGGTTACCGACTGGAAACGGGCGGCAGAGCTGGGCGGAAACGCCGTGCTCGCCACCAACCCAAATTTATTGGTGGTCATAGGCGGCTTGGAGTATCAAGGCAACCTGGAGCCCATCTTCACTAATCCGGCACGACTGAGCCGGTCAGACAAAACCGTATACGCCGCGCACGACTACTCGTGGTTTCACAGCAAGGAAGAGTTGGCCAGCTTTTCGACATACCGGGAGTCGATGGACCGCAAGGTAGGCGCGATGTTGGCTCCGGACGCGGCTGTTAAGGCACCGCTGTACTTGGATGAGTTCGGCACCTGCGGCGAAAACAAATGCACCGCCGAGGAAATCAAGTACGTCGCCCTGGCGACCAAATACTTGCGCCAGACCGACGCCGACTGGGCTTACTGGCCGGTGAACGGTACGCAGTCGGCGGGATACGACCGTGCTCATGGCGACCCTGAGAACTATGGAGTCCTCGACGACTCGTGGCAGCGAGACGGACATGATGAGATCTTGGGATTCCTGATGGGCGTCCAAAAAGCTCGTCAAGGACCGGGTGTCGCTCACCTCTAGGAGAAACAGTGTCTCGATTGGTGCGGGTCGCGGTGCTGACCGTGGCAGTGGCGCTTCTTGCCGGGTGTGGTGACGCCGGGCACAACAGTGCCTCCCGTCGCCGTTCATCGACCGGGTCGAGCCCCATGATGACGCCGTCCACGCAACCTTCGCCACAGCTGACCCAGGCGTCGTCCCCGCTCGCCGGGGTCACCGTCGTGGTCGACGCCGGCCACAACCGGGGCAACTTCGGTCACACCAAGGAGATAGCTCGTCAAGTTCCCGACGGCAAGGGCGGCTCCAAGCCATGCAACACCACGGGAACCCAGACCGACGACGGCTATCGGGAGGCGGAGTACACCTGGGATGTTTCCCAGCGGCTGGTCGCGCTGTTGCGGCAGGCCGGCGCGAACGTGGTGACTACCGTGCGGGCGGACACGCCCTGGGGCCCATGTGTGGATCAGCGCGCCAAGATTGGCAACGACGCCCATGCCGCCGCCGTGGTGTCGATTCACGCCGACGGTGGACCGGCCGGAAAGCGGGGCTTCCACGTCATGGAACCGGGGCTTTCGGGGCCGAACAAGGAGCCGTCACATCGCCTGGCCGCCGCGGTGCGGGACGCCTATCGCTCCGGTTCACCCATGCCGGTTTCCAACTACATCGGTGTCGACGGGCTCAACCCCCGCACCGACATGGCTGGTTTGAACCTGTCGCAGGTTCCGGCCGTTATGCTGGAGTCGGGCAACATGCGCAACGCGACCGATGCCGCCCTGATGGGTGACGCCTCCTTCCGACAGACCCTCGCCGCCGCCCTAGTTACCGCGCTGCGGAACTTTGTGTCCTCGCGCTGACTACTCTGGATACCGTGACCTCTACCGGAGTGACCAAACCCTCGCGCAAGGAGCAGATCCTCGAGATTGCGCTGGGCCTATTTGCCGCCCGGGGGTATCACGCGGTCTCGGTGGACGATGTCGGTGCCGCCGCCGGCGTGACCGGCCCAGCGTTGTACCACCACTTTTCCGGCAAGGAGGACATGCTGGTGCAGGCTCTAGAGCCGGTTAGCCAGCGGCTGCTGCGCGGCGCGCAACACATTGCTACCGAACACGCCGACGATGCCTTAGTCACGCTGGGCGCGCTTGTGGAGTTCCATGTGGGGTTTGCCCTGGAAAACCCGGCCATTATCACCCTTCACCTGCACGAACTGGAACGGCTCCCCGCTGACAGCCGGCAGGTAATCAGACGCACTCAACGGCGCTATGTGGAGCGTTGGGTGGACGTGCTGTGCGAGCTAACGCCGGGCAAATCCCGCGACACTGGACGCGCGGCCGCCTTGGCCGCCTTCGGCCTGATGAACTCGACTCCTTTTTTGCTGCGGAGCAACTCTTCCGCCGTGGGATCTGGCGAGCTCAGGTCTTTGTTATGTGCCATGGCTCTTTCGGCGCTCACGCATGGCCGAACCAGCTAGACCTGTGGGTCCGAGCTTGCCGCCCTGGGGTGTGTTCCACGACACCCTTCGCGGGTGGGGCGACTAGTGAGTAACTAGCTAGCCTGATTCGCGGGCTTAATCGCTCCTGAACTCGTACACACAAGCAGGGGAATCGATGTTGGAATCTGTGTTGGTGGCCAACCGCGGCGAGATCGCCCGGCGGATCATTCGCACCGCGAAGCGGCTCGGCGTCCGCACCATTGCGGTCTACTCCGAGGCCGACGAAGCGTTGCCATTTGTCGCTGAGGCCGACGAAGCGGTGTGTATCGGACCGGCCGCCGTCGCGCAGTCATATCGCAACGCCGAGGCCGTGCTTGCCGCCGCGGCCAAGACCAATGCCGCGGCCGTCCACCCTGGATACGGCTTCCTGTCTGAGAACGCGGACTTCGCCCGACAGGTGCAGGAAGCCGGCCTGATCTGGGTCGGGCCGCCGCCGTCGGCTATTGACGCGCTCGGCGACAAGATCAACGCCCGCAACCTCATGGCGGATGCCGGAGTTCCGGTGGCCGCCGGTACCAAGGAGCCGGTGGCGACAGTGGAGCAGGCGACGGCCGAGGCCGAGCGCATAGGTTTCCCGCTGATGATCAAGGCCGCGGCCGGCGGCGGCGGCATGGGCATGGCGGTGGCCAACGACGCGGCAGAGCTTGCGGCGCAGTTCGAGAAGATTCACACCTTTGCCGGCCGAATGTTCGGCGACTCCTCGGTGCTGTTGGAGCGGTACTTCCCGCGGGTCCGGCACGTGGAGATTCAGATTCTCGGCCTGGCTGACGGTCGGGTCATTGCGCTCGGTGAGCGCGACTGCTCGGTGCAGCGCCGTAACCAGAAGGTCGCCGAGGAGGCTCCCTCTCCGGCTGTGGATCCGCAGCTGCGGCAGCGCATGGAGCAGGCGGCGATCAAGGCCGGCGAGGTGGTCGGTTATCGCAATGCGGGAACTGTGGAGTGCCTGCTGGATCCCGACACCGGCGAGTTCGCCTTCCTGGAGATGAACACTCGGCTGCAGGTGGAGCATCCGATCACCGAGGAGCGCTACGGCGTGGACCTGGTGGAGGCCCAACTGCGTATCGCCGCCGGCGAGGAGCCAGGCTTCGACCCCGATGCGCTGCGGCCTAGCGGGCACGCCCTGGAGCTGCGCATCAACGCCGAGGACCCTAAGCGATTCCTGCCGGGTCCGGGTGCGATCACCGAGTGGATCGAGCCCTCGGGCGAGGGCGTGCGCGTCGATGCCGGCTTTACTGCCGGCACCACCGTCACCCCGCACTACGACTCGCTGATGGCCAAGCTCATCGTGCACGGCGAGGATCGTACGGACGCGCTGGCCAAGGCGCGCGCGGCGGTAGAGGGCTTCACCGTGACCGGTCCCAAATCGAACCTCGCCTTCTTTTCCGAGCTTTTGGACAATCCCGAGTTCGTGTCGGGAAGCTACGACACGGGAATTGTGAGCAGAATGAGGGCATGACCCTGCTGTTGTCTGACCTGCCTGGCGAAGTAACGCTCCGGGAGGTTGGGCCGCGGGATGGGCTACAGAACGAGGATCCCATCCCGACCGGCGACAAGATCGCTCTGATCAATTCGTTGTCCGCCACGGGTGTGTCCCGCATCGAGGCGGTCTCTTTCGTCCGGCCGAGCGCCATACCGCAGATGGCAGATGCGGAAGAGGTCTGGCAACGTATCGATCGCCGTCCCGGGGTCCGCTACAGCGCGCTGGTGCCCAATCTGCGGGGAGCGCAGCGAGCCCTGGCGGCGGGTTGCCGAGAGCTCGAGTTGGTTATCTCGGCCTCGGCCACCCACAATCGTCAGAACGTCGGCCGGTCCACCGAGCAGTCGCTGGACGAAGTGGCGGAACTTGCAGAGCGCGTCCACACTGACCGGGCCACACTTGAGGTTATCGTCGCTACCTCGTTCGGTTGTCCCTACGAGGGAGACATCCCCCCGGCTCGCGTGGCCGCCGTCGTGGACCGGGTGATGGCCGACGGCGCCGACCGGGTCGCGTTCGGCGACACCACCGGGATGGCCACACCCCGGGGTGTGGCCGAGGTTGTCGGCGCAGTCCGCGGCCGCAATCCGGAGCTAGACCTTCTGCTGCACTTTCACAACACCCGCGGTACGGCGCTGGCCAACGTGCTGGCTGCGTTGCAGCTAGGGGTGACGCAGTTCGATGCCAGCGTCGGTGGGCTCGGCGGTTGCCCCTATGCACCGGGGGCCTCCGGAAATCTCGCCAGCGAGGAACTGGTGCACATGCTTCACGACATAGGGATTGAGACGGGTATAGACCTGTCCGCGCTGCTGGCCTCTGCCGAGCTCGCCCAGCGGTTAGTGGGACGGGAACTGCCGAGCGCCATTTTGCGAGCGGGGCCGCGCAGTCGTCGAACGGAGCCGCCGTCATGAGCGAGGGGAACGGTGGCTCCGGGATTAACGAGATAGCCGAGCTGCGGCAGCACATCCGTACTGGCGGTGCCGAAAAATACCATCGTGCCGCCGAGGCCAAAGGGAAGCTGTTTGCCCGGGAGCGTATTGCCCGCCTGGTCGACACAGGGTCCTTCGTCGAGGACGGCGAGCTCGCCAACGCCGCGGCAACTGGGCTGCCGGCCGACGGTGTCGTCACCGGGACGGCCCTGCTGGCCGGCCGGCCGATATGCCTCATGGCCAATGATTCAACGGTCAAGGCCGGCTCCTGGGGCGCTCGCACCGTGGAGAAGATCATCCGGATCATCGAACGGGCCCGGGCCGCAGGTCTGCCCATGGTGTACCTGGTTGACTCCGCCGGCGCACGTATCACCGACCAGGTTCAGCTGTTTCCCGGCCGCCGCGGCGCGGGTCGAATCTTCGCCGAGCAGATACGTGCCTCGGGCGATATCCCGCAGGTCTGCGCGCTGTTCGGCCCGAGCGCCGCCGGGGGCGCCTATGTTCCGGCCTTCTGCGACATCGTCATCATGGTCGACGGCAACGCCTCAATGTATCTAGGTAGCCCTCGCATGGTGGAGATGGTCACCGGTGAGGTGACCACCGTGGAGGCGATGGGCGGCGCCGGGCTGCACTGTCGTACGTCGGGTTGCGCACATCAGTTGGTGTCGACGGAGGACCAGGCGCTCGATCAGGTGCGTAATTATCTGTCGTACCTGCCCAGCCATTGCGAACAGCCGCCACCTGCCTTGTCCGCTCGACCGCCGGACGAGGGTCACGCCGCACACCTAGCCACGCTCGTGCCCAACAACGAGCGGACCACCTTCGATATTCGAAAGCTTGTCTTGGGAGTTGTCGATGCCGAGAGCTGGTGGGAGTTTCAACCGCTGTGGGCCGCCGAGGTCAGCGTGGGCTTTGCCCGGCTGAATGGCTCGCCCATCGGCGTGGTCGCTAACAATTCGCTGCACAAGGGCGGGGTACTGTTCGTTAACTCCGCCGACAAGGCCGCCCGATTCATTCAGCTCTGCGATGCCTTCGGCCTCCCGCTGTTGTTTGTAGCCGACGTGCCGGGTTTCATGGTCGGAACGGCGGTGGAAAAGGCCGGAATCATCCGCCATGGCGCCAAGCTGATCACTGCCATGGCCGAGGCAACCGTCCCGAAGATCTGTCTGGTGGCGCGCAAGGCCTATGGTGCCGGGCTGTATGCCATGGCCGGCCCGGGGTTCGGTCCCGAGGCCACCCTTGCGCTGCCGACGGCGAAGATCGCGGTGATGGGCGCCGAGGCGGCGGTGAACGCGGTCTACGCCAATAAGATTGCCGAGTTGGATCCCGGCTCCCGCGCGAGTTTTGTTGCCGAGAAACGCGCTGAGTACGAGGCCGATATCGATTTAGTTCGTCTCGCCGGTGAGCTCATCGTGGATGCCGTGGTGTTGCCTGAGGAGCTCCGCGAGCAGCTGGTGCGCCGGTTCGCCACGGCCGGAGAGCCGGATCGGCGTAGTCGTGGACCGAGGCGGCGAAAACACGGCATCACTCCATGACCGTCGCGCTATACCTATACCGGCAGTTTGTGACAAGTTGTCGATAGCACTCTAGGTTCAGGTTGATCGTTCCTGACAACTTGTGACAAGTTGCCGAACCGTTGCCAAGGGAGACAGTCATGTCAGGGTTTGGATTGTCTTCCGAACACGAAGCGTTGCGTGAGACGGTTGCCGCCTTTGCCACCGAGCGAGTCGCCCCAGTGATAGCCGAGTACTACGCGCAGGAGCGATTTCCGTATCCATTGGTGGCGGAGTTGGCCCAACTCGGTGTATTCGGCCTGGCGATCCCCATTGCGGACGGCGGAGCAGGCGGTGACTATCTGGCACTCTGTCTCGCTATCGAGGAGCTCGCGCGCGTTGACTCCTCGCTTGCCATCACGCTGCAGGCGGGTGTCGGTCTCGGCGCTATGCCGATCTATCGATTCGGCACTGCCGAGCAAAAGGAACATTGGTTGCCCCGGCTGTGCAGCGGTGAGATCCTCGGCGCATTCGGGCTCACCGAGCCGGGCGG
>DATATO010000228.1:0-6570 GCA_036268755.1 Mycobacteriales bacterium
GTGCTGCAGAACCATTTACTGCAGTTGCTGGCGCTCACCGCCATGGAGGAACCGGTGAGCTTCTCAGCGGAGGCGATCCGTACCGAGAAACTCAAGGCGCTGTCCGCGATCAGCCTGCCCGAAGATCTGAGCATGGGGGCAGTGCGGGGACAGTACGAGCCGGGCTGGTGTCTCGGCGAACGAGTCCCCGGTTACTTAGAGGAGCGCGGCGTTCCGGCCGATTCCACCACTGAAACGTATGTGGCGGTCAAGCTCGGTGTGGAAACCCGACGCTGGGGAGGCGTGCCGTTCTATCTGCGCACCGGTAAGCGGCTACCGCATCGCGTCACCGAAATCGCCGTGGTCTTCGTCAAGGCCCCGCACCTGCCGTTCGCCCGCACCGATACCGAGCAGTTGGGTAACAATCAGCTGGTAATCCGGGTGCAACCGGACGAAGGTGTGACGATGAAGTTCGGCTCTAAGGTGCCGGGCAGCCAGATGGAGGTCCGTGACGTAGCCATGGACTTCCACTACGGCGAGGCATTCACCCAAAGTTCGCCCGAGGCATACGAGCGACTCGTACTCGACGTTCTGCTAGGCGACTCGACCCTGTTCCCGCATGCCGATGAGGTAAGCGCCAGTTGGCGAGTGATTGACCCGCTCGAGGAGTACTGGAGGGGCTCCGCGCCGGAGAAGTACCGCGCCGGTTCGTGGGGGCCGGTCCACGCCGACGAGCTCTTGGCAAGGTCCGGGCACCGATGGCGACGACCCTAGGCGGCCGTGCCCCAGTTGACCTCTGAGAACTATTGGACAGGAATATAAGGAAGCCATGACCATACTCACGGACACCTCCGGTAGCGAGGTGTTAGCGGCGCTGGTGGACGCCCGCAATAGCCGGGGCGGCGGCGCGTCCAGCCTGGCGCTCACCCTGGTGGTGGTGGCCGAGGCAGAGGCAATCGACGAAGCCACCAAGGCGGCATGCGTGGCCGCCGCGGCCCATCCCTGTCGGCTCATCCTGGTAACGAGGCAGAACCCCACGGACGCTGTGCACCGGTTGGACGCCGAGATCTCGGTGGACGGGCGGCTTGGCCCGGGCGAGGCCGTGTTGCTGCAGATGCGGGGCCGGCTGGCCTTACACGCCGAATCGGTCACCCTGCCACTGCTCGCGCCCGACGTCCCCGTGGTCACCTGGTGGCAGGGACCGGCGCCGGAGCGGATCGCGCGCGACCCACTCGGCGTGTTCTCCGAGCGTCGCATCACCGACAGCGCCCGGCATAACGATCCTTTGGTGGGGCTGCGGCAGCGCGCCGTGGATTACGTACCCGGCGACACAGACATGGCGTGGAGTCGCATCACTGGATGGCGGTGCCTGCTGGCCGACGCGCTCGACGCCGAATACATTCCCGCCACAAAGATCAACATCGAGGCCGGCGCGGGCAACGCCAGCGTCGCACTGCTGGCCGGTTGGCTGCAGGGCAGGCTGGGTGTGACGCCGACAATCGACTCGGCGAAGGACATCAAAGGCATTTCCGCGGTCGAGTTGACACTCGCCGACGGCACCAAGCTTTCCATTCAGCGCACCGACGGCACCGCCACGGTGAACCGCACCGGTATGCCCAAGCGTCAGCTGCCGCTGCATCGGCTCAGCATCGGCGAGGCACTCGCGGAGGAGCTGCGCCACCTCGACCCGGATCAGCCGTATGCCTCGGCGCTCGCCATCGCGACCGGCGTCGACATTGCTGCAGCCCGCGACGGCGAGATCGGCAGCCGAGTCCACGAATGGTTCGACCCGGCGATTGTCTCATGAGCGAAACGCATGTTCTCGTCCACCCGGATCCGCCTCAGCTAGCGGAAGCCGTAGCGGCACGGCTGCTGGCCCGGCTGGCGGAATTACAGTCCCAGCGGGGCCGCGCCAGCCTGATCCTCGCAGGCGGCGGGGTTGTGATCGATAGCCTTGCCGCGGTACGTGAAAGTTCAGCGCGCGACGCGGTGGACTGGGGTGCGATAGACGTGTGGTGGAGCGATGAACGGTTTCTCCCCGCCGGTCATCCCGAGCGTAATGCGCTGCAGGCGCAGCGGGCGCTGCTGGACACGCTGTCGCTGGACCCCGGCCGGGTGCATCCCATGCCGGCGGCCGGAGCGGACCTATCCGGCCCGGAACTTTCGGCGGCGGCCGAGGATGCGGCCGCCGCCTACGCGGCGGAGCTAGCCGCGTCGGCTCCTCCGTCGAGCGAACTGCCGCAGTTCGATGTCCTGCTGCTCGGGATGGGCGGCGAGGGCCACACCGCGTCCATTTTTCCCGAGTCACCGGCGGTGTACGACACACGTGTGGTCACGGCCGTGCATGGTTGCCCGAAGCCACCCCCGACCCGCATCACGTTCACGCTGCCCACGATTCGCACGGCAGAGGAGGTCTGGATACTCACCGCGGGTGAGGGCAAAGCCCCAGCCGTGGGGCTAGCACTGCAGGGGGCGGGCGAGACACAGATTCCCGTAGCGGGGGCGCGCGGACAGCGGCGGACGATGTGGTTCCTGGACCGGGCCGCCGCGACCGAAGTGCCGAATGAACTGCGCACTCCGTGGTGATCTCGACAGCAACCAATCCACGGAGCGCAACCAGAGGGCTACTTCAGTAGCCTCAATCTGCCTTGTAGTTGCACTCGGCGACGCGAGAGCGTGCAGCGACGCTAAGCGGTGCCGCTGCGGCGGGCACGCAGCTTGGCCAGGGCCTCTTCGAGTAGGGCCTCGCCGTCGGCGTCGCTGCGGCGCTCCCGGACATAGGCCAGGTGGGTCTTGTAGGGCTCATTGCGCGGGATCGGCGGCGGGGCGGCGGAGTCCCGCCCGGCGGGAAGACCGCACCGGGCGCAGTCCCAGGAGTCGGGTTCCGAAACGTCGGCGGCGAAGGAGGGTCGGGTGATATGACCGTTCGCGCAGTAGAACTCGATGATGCGGCGGGGGGCAGCCTCGCCGCGCTCGGATTCGCCCATCGGCCCCGCGCCAACACGGGTGCCGCGAATAGCGGTTCCACCTGCCACGATGGTGTGCTCCTTATGTCAGAGTCAATTGAGGGTGTGAGGCGCCGTGACTAGGACGCTTTGAGCAGCAGGCCGAGTCCGATCGCAGAAGCGACCCAGATCAGCGCGACAGCAACGGTGAAGCGGTCCAGGTTCTTCTCCGCGATGGAGGAACCGGTGAGATTTGATCCCATGCCGCCGCCGAACATGCTGGAGAGTCCGCCGCCTTTTCCTCGGTGCAACAGGACGAACAGCACGACTAACGCGCTGGTGACAATAAGCGTCACGGTAAGCACAACGACCATTCGTCAAGGATACGGGAACGCCCTCGCCCCGACCCGACCGCTCCCCCGCGGGCTTCGACCGCTAGGCGGCATCCGGCAATTCGCCTTTGAGTAACCGCGTCAATGCTTCGGCATTGCCCATCGCATCATTTACCGGGTTGTGATCGTGAGGCGTGACACGCAAGCTCTTCCATGCCTGGGTCTGGTAGAAGTCACCCACTAAGCCCGCATAGAAGTCGCCGATCCTGCGAGCCGAGTGACCAAACGGATTCGAGCCAGTTGTCATATCGAACGCGGCGTTGATCCATTGGAAGTCATACGCCGGGTTGTCGCTGACGAATATGGGACGGCTCTTGGTCACCCGCCCGAGCCAGCCAGTGAACTCATTCATCACAACGGAAAGCGGATTGAGAAGCTTGCCGGTAGGCAGCGGCTTGGCTGGATTGGTCGGATCGGGCGTCGACTCCCAGATGGCCCCGTGGAAAGTCTGACGGCTCTTCAGCTCGACGGCACCGAACTCAGTCATCTTCCCGTTGATAGGACTCATGCCAGCGGCTTCTACATCTACGAGTATGAGTGCCATAAATTCTCCTTACGTACTGCTACTACTGAGCCGATCGTTACTAAGAGTCACGCGATGGCCGCTGTATCCGGTATTGACTTATCCGGCTAGCAGGCAGGATAGGTCACGCAGGCTCGGCTTCACGACAACGGGAGCATGGCCGTGATCTCCAGGCCGCCGTCCTGGCGGGGGCGGGCGTCGACCCGGCCGCCATGGGCATCGACCACCGCTGCGACGATCGACAGGCCGAGCCCGGAACCTCGAGTTCCGGTGCGCTCGAAGCCGCCCCGGCTGAACGGCTCGAACAGCCCCGGAATTTCCGCAGCGTCCAGCTCGGGCCCAGTGTTAGCCACCTGCAGGTAGGCATGGTTGTTCACCGCATAGGTGCGCACCCAGACATGGCCGTAGAGCATGTTGTACCTGGTGGCGTTCTCGATAAGATTGCCGGCCAACCGCTCCAGCAGCACCGGATCTCCCACCACAATGGTCGACGAAAGCTGGGTCGCCACCTGCAAATTAAGCTGCGCGACCTGCCGCTCCATGGCGCGCAGGCTCGACCGAACACCGTCGGAAAGGTCGACCTGTTCGCGTTTGGCCAGGCGACGACCGGCCTGAACTTCGGTACGCGCCAGCAACAACAGCGATTCGACCAGCTGGTTGGCCCGTTCCGACGCCGAGCGCACCACGGCGGCCATCCGCCGCAGCTCGGCCACGCTGGCATGTGGGTCGGCCAGGGTCACATCAATCTCGGTGCGCATCACGGCCAGCGGGGTCCGCAACTCGTGGCTGGCGTTGGCGACGAACCGTTTCTGACTCGCGAACGTGACGGCGAGCCGGTCCAGCATCGCGTCGAGCGTCTCGGCGAGCTCGGCGAGCTCATCGCGCGGGCCGACGTAGTTGAGCCGTCGTTCCAGGGCATCGGTGGAGGCCTGCCGGGCGGCGAACGTGATCTCGTTGAGCGGCGCCAACGAGCGTCGCACCAAGGCCCGGGCGGCGGCAATGCTCAAACCAACCGTCAGCACGAAAACCATGCCGGCCACAGCCAACCCCGGTTTGGACAGGCGCTTCGCCGAAAACAGTGCCGCAAGAGTAACGAGGCCGCTGGTCCCCAGAATGAGCCCGCTGAAATACAACGTCATCCGATCCCGCAGGCTCACCTGCAGAATCGGAGACTCAGGGGGGAGCCCGGGACCGGGCACTATGCCCCTACTCCGGTGCATCTTGCTGGCTGATGCGATAGCCGGATCCCACAACCGTCTCGATGACCGCCGGGTCACCCAACTTCTTTCGCAGCGTCATCATCGTCACCCGCACCGTCGTGGTGAAGGGGTCGGCGTTGACGTCCCACACCTTCTCCAACAGCTCCTCCGCCGAGACCACCGCGCCGCCCGCGCGCAACAGGACTTCCAACAGCCCGAACTCCTTCCGGGTGAGTTCGACGGCCCGTCCAGCGCGCGCCACCGACCTGCGGGCAGGGTCCAACTCGATGTCGTGCGACTGCAGCACCGGCGGCGTGGCGGCCGCAGCGCGCCGGCCGAGTGCCCGAACCCTCGCCACGAGCTCGGTGAAGGCAAACGGCTTCGGCAGATAGTCGTCCGCGCCCAGCGTCAAGCCCTCGACCCGGTCGGCCACGCTGCCGCTCGCGGTCAACATGAGAATCCGGGTCATCGTTCCGGCCCGGATCAGCTCCTCGCAGATCTCGTCGCCGGGTTTACCGGGCAGGTCACGGTCGAGCACTAAGACGTCGTACGGATTCACCACCGCCATCTCGTAGCCGGCGGTCCCGTCGTAGGCGACGTCGACGGCCATCCCCTCTCGCCGCAGGCCCCGGACCAGCGCATCGGCCATGTCGCGCTCGTCCTCGACGACTAGAACCCGCATCTACGATGTGCTCCGGACGTTCAACTCGGTGGGCTGCGAGTGCCCGGCGGCTCGGCGCTCAACGAAATTCGTAATAGGTGCCGACTTCGACTGCAACGCCCATTCCGTAATACAGCGGGCCACGTGCTGCGGGGTAAGCCCTATATCGGTGAGGATCTGCGCCCGGCTGCCGTGGGGGATGAATTCCTTAGGAACGCCCAACACATGAGTCGGGGTGTGCACGTGAGCGTCAGCGAGCAGCTGCGCGATTGCCGTTCCCACCCCGCCGGAACGAAGACCGTCCTCGACAGTGACCACGAGCCGGTGTCCCTGGCCCAGCTCCGCAAGCTCAGCAGGAACCGGTAGCACCCAGCCGGGGTCGACGACGGTAACTCCAATCCCCTGCTCGGCGGCGCGCGCCGCTACCTGCACACCCAGCTCCGCGCAGGCACCCACAGTCACCAGCAACACGTCGGGCTGTTGGCCCCGGGCCAGTACGTCGACCGGACCCATCGTATCGACGGCGGGGATGTCCTCGGGCGCCGATCCCGAGGGATAGCGCACCAGACTCGGGCCGTCCGATATCTGCACCGCGGCCCGCAGCTGCTCCCGCAACCGTACGGCATCGCGCGGCGCCGCCACCCGCATCCCGGGAATGGTGGCGGCGATCGCGAGATCCCACATCCCATGATGGCTGGGACCGTCCGGGCCGGTGATTCCGGCACGGGTGAGTACGAAAGTCACCGGAAGCCGGTGCAGCGCCACGTCGAGCAACATCTGATCGTAGGCGCGGTTGAGGAAGGTCGAATAGAGGACGACCACCGGGTGTAGGCCGCCCATGGCCAGCCCGGCAGCGGACGTAACCGCATGT